>NZ_JBIVLH010000013.1:0-255527 GCF_044751185.1 Streptomyces sp. NPDC088733 | reverse complement strand
TCAGCCACCGCACCTCCAGCGGTCGGACCGGACGTCACCGAACATCCAACCGCCCCAACTGCCAACCCGGCGAACCTATGCGGTCACAGCACTAGCGGTGGCAGTAACGGTCGTCTGGCTCTCGTCCTGAGCACGGTCGAGCAGCTCGCCGGCAAGCTCGATCTCAACACCGAGGGCTCGCAGTGAGGTTAGCCGCGGGACCATACGCTGAATGATCGTTCCCCGCAGTGTGAAGTAGACAGTAGCGGCGAAAGCGACCCAGAGGACGGCGGGGACGGTGCCAACTACAGTGATCCATATGGCCTCAGGCATGCGAACATGATGGCCGATGCGGCCCGACTGTACTGTCGAACACCCAACGCGTACAGGAGCGGCAGGGCTGACATCACCAGATGACATCAACGTCGGCGGATGGCTGCGGAGCCGGGCAACCAGGGAACGACCGGAGGCCGCTCGTGTAAGCGCCTTCTAGCAGTCCGTACGAAGCCCGGATCGAACTTACAAGGCACGTGTCAGTCCGTCTGATCTGGACGGCCGGAGGCCACGTAGTCGTAGTACTCATGGCTGACGAAACCCTGATTGACCCAGCGGTCAGCGATCGTGCCGAACTCCCTCTCGGCCAGGCTGATGGCTTCCTCAGGAGTCGCCACGGTGGTGATCTCCTTGCCCCATGTCTCGTCGTCCGGGTCGAGCGGTAGCTGGTGGGTGATGTCACGGAAGGTCTCAGAGGGGATGTCCTCCACCTCCTCGAGATAGACGCCCACGCCGGCACGGCCCGGGCTGAGCGTGATCCAACGAACGCCACGCCGACCGTCCCGCTCCACCGGACCGAGGAACTGCTCGATCTCCTTGCCGCGACGCAACGCCCCCAGCGCGAACGTAGGGACGAGATGCCTTACCAACGCGACTCCCTTCTCGCTGCCCAGCCGACGCCACAAGGTCTTCGGGGGCGAACAGTGATCAGTTATCACCCTCACAGGCCCGGGGGCCAGGTGTCGACCCGCGCCCACGCGTGCCACATCTGTGCCACATCAGGCGGTCAGCCACGGTCAACGACGGGGCGCCGCGGTCGCGATGACTGGCTGAGCTGGGGTCTCGTCAAAGCCGCTCTGACCTCAGCACCCTGAACAACCCTGACCACCAGGCTTACAAGGCCGTTCTCACCGCTTCACCCGTCTGCCTGCAGTCGTCAGGCCATGGGTGGCTTCAGCTGGGCCGTGCGCGCCAGCCATGCCGCGGCAGCGGCACACCGCTCCGCAACGACGTCGTCCGGCTCGCCGTTGAGTAGGGCGAAGGAGACTTGCTCCAGGCCGAAGGTGAGATACCAGGTCCATGCGCGCTGCAGCGTCCGCCCGTCGACAGCGGCCCCGACCTTGTCCCAGCCGTGCCAGGCCAGACAGGCGGCATCGATGGCGGGGTCGAAAGGTTGGGCCAGGTCCCAGTCCAGTACGCCGAGCAGGCGGCCGTCCCCGCTCCAGTGCAGGTTGGCGCCTGCCAGGTCACCGTGGACGAGCGACGCCGCGGTGGCGGGTAGATCCATTGCCGCGTGGACGCGCCGACGCGCCTCGGGCTGCCAGGTGCGGGGTAGCCGGGGTATCACGTCCTGCTCCATGATCTCGGCCCACCGCTCACCTCCAGCGTATTCGTGCGGCACCCCCAGCAGACCGTCCAGGTCGTGGCAGTCCACCTGCCGCAGCGCGTCCAGCAGGCGGGCGAGCTCCCTAGGCTCTCCCCCCTCCCCCCGCTGGCAGGGGCTTCCCTCCAGCCACGACAGTGCGACGGCGGTATGCCCCTCCTCCTGCACCACCTCGGACAGTGGGACCGGTACCGCGAACGGCAAGTCCACCTTCGTGAGACGGCGCAGAAGATCCGTACGCCGCGGCAGCGCAGCGATCGCGGTGGAGTTCTTGGCGATGCGCACGACGGCGACACCGGGAAGCAGCACCACGTGGTGAGAGCCACCACTCGCGAAAGCCGCAGCGCGAAGATCCGCTCCGGGCAGCACGGCAGCGGCAACAGCAAGCAGCTCCTCAGGCACGTGATCAAGCACCACGGCAGCCTATCCAGGCAGCCCTGCCGGCACGTCGAGACGGCTACCGCGCGTGCCACAGCCGTGCCACATTGCGCGGCCGGCCACGGTCAACGACGAGGCACCGCGGTCGCGATGACTGGCTGAGCTGGGGACTCCGCAAAGCCGCACTGACCTGCGTGCCCTCGATCCCCCCCCGACTACCAGGCTTACCAGGCAGCGTTCCGCGTGGTGGCTGTCGAAGGCGCGCGCTCCCCGTCGCCACGGCTCCTGCGGCCGCAGGAGTGCCGGGGCGTCGACCTGTTCCGGCACCGCCGACCATGGCCTCGGCCCCGTGCCGGCGGTCTTCCCGTTGCCGGGCCGTTGGCGGTCGGGACGGCGGACTGCGAACCGTGCCGCGCCGCAGCAGTCGGCACCGTAACGTCGCCCGGCGTGCCCGGTTCCGGCCGCGGGTTGCGCCGTCGTGAGTGCTCGCCCTGGACGCGGGTCGGCGGCCGTCACGGCCGCCTGCGCGCCGCGTCGCTGCCTCGCAGAGCCTGGCGCGGAGAACCAGCGCGCCCGGCACGGGCCGGCGGTCGCAGGCGTGAGAGCCCGGACGCGGCCGGGTCTGCCCGGCCGGGGCGCTGACCTGCGACGCCCCCATACCTCTCCGCCTCGAATCGTGCAAGCTTACGAACGTTCCATCGCCCGCGCGGACCTGGGAGGGGATCATTGGCGACATGAGATCGCGCCCGTATGTACTGCTGTCGGTCGCCTCCTCGTTGGACGGGTGCCTGGACGACACGAGCACGACCCGCCTCCTGCTCTCCAACGACGAGGACTTCGACCGCATCGACCAGGTCCGGGCCGGGGTGGACGCCATCCTGGTGGGGGCCAACACCATCCGTTCGGACGATCCCCGGCTGCTGGTGTGCCCGGAGCGGCAGGACGAGCGGCTGCGGGCGGGCCGGCCGGCGACGCCGGTCAAGGTCACGCTGACCGAGAGCGGCAAACTGGACCCGGAAGCGCGGTTCTTCACGACCGGCGACTGCGCCAAGCTCGTCTACACCACCACCGGCGTCGCGCCCGCGCTGGGCGAGCGGCTGGACGGGCTGGCCACGGTGGTCGGCGCGGGCGACCCCTTGGACGTCCACGAGGTGCTGGAGGACCTTGCCGGGCGCGGGATCGAGCGCCTGATGGTCGAGGGCGGGGGCGTGGTCCACACGCTCTTCCTGTCGGCCGGGCTCGTCGACGAGCTGCAGCTCGTGTACGCCCCGTTCTTCGTGGGCCAGGCCGACGCGCCGCGCCTGGTCCAGCCGGCCGACTTCCCCCAGGGGCCAGGCCACCGCATGCGCCTCGCGGAGACCCGGCAGATCGGGGACGTCGTGCTGCTGCGCTATCACCCGCGCCAGGACGACTGACCGGCGCCCGATGCCACCGGCGCCACCGGCGCCACCGGCGCCGGAAGCGCCTCGTGGCCGCCTCCGGGCGCCGCGACCGGCCGGGTCCGCCACAGCCAGGCGATGTCGCGGCCGAAGGACCACACCAGCGCGCCCAGCGCGAGCGCGGCCACCCCGGCGGCGGCCGCCCCCGGGAGGATCCCCGAGCAGGCCGCGACGAGCGCGATCCCCTGGCACGCCGCCACCGTCTTGCGGGCGAAGCTCGGCGGGAGCGGCGCGTTCAGCCAGGGCAGCACCCATGACGCCGCGACGAACGCGTACCGCATGGCGCCGATCGCCAGCACCCACGGCCCCTGCACCATGGCCAGCTGCACGCTGAGCACCATGATGAGGAAGGCGTCGACCTCCATGTCGAAGCGGGCGCCCAGCCGCGAGCAGGTCCCGGTGCGCCGGGCGACCTTGCCGTCGACCGCGTCCAGCACCAGCGCCACCGACGCCACGAGGGTGAAGACCGGGCCGTGGGCCGCGCCCACCACCGCCAGCGCCGTGACCCCGCCGACCAGCACCGCCCGCCCCAGGGTCACCCGGTCGGCCGGACCCAGCGCGGTGACCCCCGAACGGCGGAGCGCGCCGGCAAGCACCGCCCACACGGCGGCACCGTAGGCGGTCCCCGCGATCCAGCCCGCCTCGCGCAGGCCCACCGAGGCCCACAGCGCGACGAGCAGCCCGAACTGGGCCAGCGCGGCGACGGCTTGTTCCCGTCCCGCCGACCCCTTGTCGAGCCGGGTTCCCACGGTCATCACGGTCATCTTTGTTCCCCCGGTTACGGGATTCGCGGGAGCGCCGCGTACGGTACGGCCTCATCTGTCGTGGAGGGATACGGAGAAAACCCATGGAGCGTTCGGCACGGGCCTTCTGGCTTCGCACACCAGGCGAGGGCGAGATCCGCGCAGCGACCCTGCCGGAGCCGGGACCGGACGACGTGGTCGTGCGCACGCTCCACTCCGGGATCAGCCGCGGCACGGAGACCCTGGTCTTCCGCGGCGGTGTGCCGGAGAGCCAGTACACGAACATGCGGGCGCCCTTCCAGGAGGGCGACTTCCCGGGCCCGGTGAAGTACGGCTACCTGAACGTCGGCGTGGTGGAGCACGGGCCGCGGGAGCTGCTGGACCGCACCGTCTTCTGCCTGTACCCGCACCAGACCCGCTATGTCGTCCCGGCCGCGGCGGTCACCCCTGTGCCCGACGACGTGCCCGCCGCGCGGGCCGTCCTCGCCGGCACGGTCGAGACCGCCGTGAACGCCCTGTGGGACGCCGCGCCCCTGGTCGGCGACCGGATCGCGGTCATCGGCGCCGGCATGGTCGGGTGCAGCGTCGCCGCGGTCGCCGCCGGCATTCCCGGGGCGCGGGTCCAGCTCGTCGACGTCGACCCGGCGCGGGCCGCGGTGGCCGCGGCCCTCGGCGTCGGATTCGCCCTGCCCGGCGAGGCCGAGGGGGGCTGCGACCTCGTCGTCCACGCCAGCGCCACCGAGGCCGGGCTCGCCCGCGGCCTGGAACTGCTGGAGCCGGAGGGCACCTTGCTGGAGATGAGCTGGTACGGCGACCGGCGGGTCTCACTGCCGCTCGGCGAGGCCTTCCACTCCCGCCGCCTGGTCGTCCGCAGCAGCCAGGTCGGCACGGTGTCGCCCAACCGCCGCACGCACCGCGGCTACGCCGACCGGATGGCGGTGGCCCTGCGTCTGCTGGCCGATCCCGCCTTCGACACACTGATCACCGGACAGAGCCCGTTCGACCAGCTGCCCGAGGTGATGAACCGTGTCGCCGGCGGTGAACGATCCGTGCTCTGCCACCGTATTGACTACCGACCGGCATAGCTCAGCCCTGGAAGGTTCCACCGTGTTCAGTATCACCGTTCGCGACCACATCATGATCGCCCACAGCTTCCGCGGCGAGGTCTTCGGACCCGCGCAGCGACTGCACGGCGCGACGTTCCTGGTGGACGCGACCTTCCGCCGTCCCGAGCTCGACGACGACAACATCGTCGTCGACATCGGCCTTGCCACCCAGGAGCTCGGCAAGGTGGTCGCCTTCCTCAACTACCGCAACCTGGACGACGAGCCGGAGTTCGCCGGAATCAACACCTCGACGGAGTTCCTGGCCCGGTACATCGCCGACCGGCTCGCCGACCGGGTGGCCGAGGGCGCCCTCGGCGAGGGCGCGCGCGGACTCACCGGCATCGGCGTCTCCCTGCACGAGTCCCACGTCGCCTGGGCGAGCTACGAGCGGACCCTGTGAGCGCCGCGGGCGCCGTCGCACCGGACGTGCGCACCGTCCACGTCGTCCTGCCGGGCGACGTGGACGACACGGCCGTGCCGAGCGGCGGCAACGTCTACGACCGGCGGCTGAACCAGTCACTGGCGGCGGGCGGGCGCACCGTCCACGAGATCGCCGTGACGGGGGACTGGCCGCGGCCCGACGACGCCGCCCGCGAACGCCTGGCCCGGTCGCTCGCGGCCGTGCCCGACGGCGCCTGCGTCCTCCTCGACGGCCTGGTGGCCTGCGGCGTGCCCGACATCGTCGTCCCGCAGTCGGGCCGGCTGCGGCTGGCGGTCCTGGTCCATCTGCCGCTCGCCGACGAGACGGGACTGCCGCCCGAGGTCGCCGCCGAACTCGACTCCCGGGAACGGGAGACCCTGCACGGAGTGGGCGCGGTGGTCGCCACCAGCCCCTGGGCCGGACGGCGGCTCGTGCAGCACCACGAACTGCCCCCGAGCCGCGTGCACGTCGTGCCCCCGGGCACGGACGCGGCGCCCCTCGCGCCGGGCACCGACGGGTCGTCACATCTGCTGTGCGTCGCGTCCGTCACGCCCCGCAAGGGGCAGGACGTGCTCATCGAGGCGCTGGCGGACCTCGCCGACCTGCCGTGGAGCTGCGAACTCGTGGGGCCCCTCGATCGCGACGGCGCCTACACCGAGCTGATGCGCGAGCTCCTCGCGGCCACCGGCCTCACCGGCCGGGTCCGGCTCACCGGCCCGCTCACCGGCCAGGACCTGGCCGGCGCGTATGCCGCCGCCGACCTGCTGGTCCTGCCGTCCCGCGCCGAGACGTTCGGGATGGTCGTGACCGAGGCACTGATGCGCGGCATCCCCGTGCTCGCCTCGGACGTCGGCGGTGTGCCGGACGCGCTCGGGCAGGCCCCCGACGGCAGCCTCCCCGGCATCCTCGTGCCCCCCGGCGACCGGGCGGCGCTGGCCGCCGGACTGCGCCGCTGGTTCGCCGAGGACGCGCTGCGGCGCCGCCTGCGGACGTCGGCACGGGACCGGCGCGACACCCTGCGGGGCTGGGAGGAGACATCGCGGCGCATGGACGCGGTGCTCCGGAAGATGGTGCGGGAGGGGTCATGACGGACAGGTCCGGGACAACGGCGGGCGCGGCCGAGGCGCCCGCCTTCAGCCCGCAGTGGCTGTCGCTGCGCGAGGGCGCCGACGCCGCCGCGCGTTCGGCCGCGCTCATCCCGCCGCTGCTGGACCGGCTGGCCGCCGCGCCGCCCTCGGACGGCACGCTCGTCGTGCGCGACCTCGGCTGCGGCACCGGGTCGCTGGGCCGCTGGCTGGCCGACCGGCTGCCCGGCCCCCAGCACTGGATCCTCCACGACCGCGACCCGAGGCTGCTCGCCCTCGCCCGGGCGAGCCTGGACGGCCGGACCACCGCGGCAGGCGCCGCCGTCACCGCCGCGGTCCACGAGGGCGACCTGACCCGGCTGCGCGCCGCCGACCTCGCCGGCACCTCGCTCGTCACCGCTTCCGCCCTGCTCGACCTGCTCACCGCCGACGAGGTGGACGCCCTCGCCGCCGCCTGCACCGGGGCGGGCTGCCCCGCGCTGCTGACCCTGTCCGTCGTCGGCCGTGTGACGCTCGACCCCGCCGATCCCCTCGACCACGAGATCGCCGAGGCCTTCGACGAGCACCAGCGGCGCGAGAGCGACGGCCGGAGCCTGCTCGGGCCCGACGCCGTCGCGGCCGCCACCGAGGCCTTCGAACGGCACGGCGCCACCGTGCTCAGCGGCCCGAGCCCTTGGCGGCTCGGCCCGGACGAGTCCGCCCTCACCGCGGAATGGCTGCGCGGCTGGGTCGGCGCGGCCGTCGAGCAGCGCCCCGGGCTCAGCGCCCGCGCCGAGGGCTACCTCCGCCGCCGGCTCGACACCTGCGCGGCCGGCGGACTGCGGGCCGAGATCGGCCACACCGACCTGCTCGTACTCCCCGGGGCACCGGGCGGTGACGTGCGATGACGCTCCTGAAGCGCGCATGGCCCTGGCTCCGGCTGCTCCTCGGCGCCGGCATCCTGGCGGCCCTGGTGGCCCGGCTCGGCACGAGCGCGTTCCTCGACGGACTGCGCATGGTCAACGGCGTGTCCGTACTCGCCGCGCTCGGCATCGGCCTGCTCACCACCGTCTTCAGCGCCTGGCGCTGGTGCCTCGTGGCCCGCCGCCTCGGCCTGCGGCTCCGCATCGGGCGGGCCGTCGCCGACTACTACCGCGCCCTGCTGCTCAACGCGGTGCTCCCGGCGGGCGTGCTCGGGGACGTCCACCGGGCGGTCCAGCACGGGCGCACCGAGGGCGACGTCGGCCGCGGGGTGCGGGCGGTCGTCCTGGAACGCACCGGGGGACAGATCGTCGTCCTCGCGCTCGGCGCGGCCGTGCTGCTCAGCCGGCCCGCGCTGCTGGCCGACATGACACGCGAACTCCTCCCCGGCGGCGGCGCCCTGGCACTCACCGCGGCGGTCCTCGGCACGGCCGCGGTCGCCGGACTGCTCACGGCGTGGGCGCTGCGGCGCCGCCGCCGGGCCGGCAAGGGCGCCCGCGCCCTCGCGGGCGGTCTCGCCGACCTGCGCCGCGGCCTGCTGGCCAGGTCCACCTGGCCGGGCGTGGTCCTGCTCTCCGCGGCGGGCCTCGTCGGGCATGTCGCCCTCTTCGTCGTCGCCGCCCGCGCCGCCGGGTCGGCCGCCCCGGTCGTCCAGCTCGTCCCGCCGCTCACCCTGGCCCTGCTCGTGATGGGCCTGCCGATCAACATCGGCGGCTGGGGCCCCCGCGAGGCCGTCTCCACGCTCGCCTTCGGCGCGGCCGGCCTCGGCGCCGCCCAAGGCCTGTCCACCGCCGTCGTCTACGGCGTCCTCACCCTCGTCGCGAGCCTGCCGGGCGTCGCCGTCCTCCTCCTCTCCCGCCCCGGCACCGCGCCGGCCCGCCCCGCCCTCGCCGCCCGCATCCGCGGCCTGCGCCGCGACCACCGGCCCGTCGCGGTGGCCGTCGCACCGGAGAGCTGATCCGTCTTACGGCGGCGGCAGGCCAGGTGGTCCTGCCGTTCGGTGGGCCGGGAGCAGGCCTGCGGCCGCTCTCGTCGTGGACGCGGCGGCGGCATGGGCCGCCGTGGTCCGCAGTGTCCGCGTGGTCACGAGCCCGCCGGGGCCGGCGTCCTCCAGCCGGTTCCGCCTTCGGCGCCCGTATGCGTGGCATGGGCCGTGAGGGCGGGCCGGTCGGGCCGTGGCGCCGGCGGGCCGATCCGCGGTGCGGCGGCAGGCCGGGCGGTTCTGCCGCGCAGGGTCCTACCGTTCGGTGCGGGCCGCGGCCGCTCGCGCCGTGGATGCGGGGCGGCACGGACCGCGGTTGTGGCGTTGGGCTCCGGCCCGTTCCTCCCGCGGCGCACCCCCTCCCGGGGTCGTTGGGGCGACTGACGGCCGGTGGGGTGTCTGCAGGCGGCGACGGCTGCGCCCTTGGACAGCGCGGCGTCTACGGGTGCCCGAGCACGGTGCCGCTTCAGACCACCCACCGGGGATCAGGCGCTTGACGAGACCTGAGGGGGCGGGGTCGTAGGGGTGGCGTTCTGGACACTGGAGCATATTTGGGTGCGTGACGCGGAGTGCGCAGCGGAAAGCGCCTGAGGCACCTAAATGTGCTGTCCAGAATGGCAGCCCCGGAGGCCCCGAACCCGGCCCCCGCACAACGCGCGTCGGGGCGCCCCTGACTTCACAGGGCACACGGGTGGGCGGGCGGGGGAAAAGCCAGGGCCGCGACGGCAGGCCCGTCGTGCGTCGGCGGGAACCGCCGTCACGCGGGAGGCGGCAGCGGCTGTTCCGTCCAGATGGTCTTGCCGCGCAGGGTGTGGCGGGTGCCCCACCGCTCCGTGAGCTGCGCGACCAGGAGCAGGCCGCGGCCGCCCTCGTCGTAGACGCGGGCGCGGCGCAGATGGGGAGCGGTGCTGCTGGCGTCGGAGACCTCGCAGATGAGGCTCGTGTCGTTGATCAGCCGTAGCTGGATGGGGGCGCGGGCGTAGCGGATGGCGTTGGTGACGAGCTCGCTCACCACCAGTTCGGTGACGAACGCCATCTCCTCCAGCCCCCACGCCGCGAGCTGTTCCGTGGTGAGCCTGCGCGCGTGGGCCACCATGGCCGGGTCGGGCGGCAGGTCCCAGGTCGACACGCGGGACGCGTCGAGGCCGTTGGCGTGGGCGAGGAGCAGCGCGACGTCGTCGTCGGCGGGGGTGTCGGGCAGCAGGGTGCGCATCACGTGGTCGCACATGTCGTCCAGGGACCCCGACGGGCCGTCGGCGATCGCCGCTGCCAGCCGTGCCGCGCCCGCGGCGAGGCCCGCCTCGGGCACGCGGTCGCGCCGGCCCGCGCCGATGAGCCCGTCGGTGAACAGGGCGATCATGCTGCCGTCGGGCAGATCGAGTTCGGTGGACTCGAAGGGCAGACCGCCGAGGCCCAGCGGCGGCCCGGCGCGGACCTCGGGCACCTCGACGGCACCGTCCGGACGCATGACCACGGGTGCCGGGTGCCCGGCGCGGGCGACGGTGCAGTGCCGGGTGATCGGGTCGTACACGGCGTAGACGCAGGTGGCGCCGATGTTCCCGGCATCGGCGTGCTGGGCGTGCTCGGCGTGCTCGCCGGGCCCGTCCGGGTGCTCCTCGCGGTTGAGCCGCAGGACGAGGTCGTCCAGGTGGGTGAGGAGTTCGTCGGGCGGCATGTCGACATCGGCGAGGGTGCGTACGGCCGTCCGCAGCCGGCCCATGGTGGCGGACGCCTGGATGCCGTACCCGACCACGTCGCCCACCACCAGCGCCACGCGCGTCCCGGACAGCGGGATCACGTCGAACCAGTCGCCGCCGACACCCACCCGCGCGTCGGCCGGCAGGTAGCGGGAGGCGACGGTGACCGCGGCCTGCCGGGGTGTGCGCTGCGGCAGCATGCTGCGCTGGAGGGTCAGGGCGGTGTTGCGCTCACGGGTGTAGCGCAGCGCGTTGTCGATGGACAGTGCCGCCCGCGCGGTGATCTCCTCCGCCAGGATCAGGTCGTCGGGGTCGAACGGGTCGGGCGTGCGGTGCCGGACGAACTGGGCGATCCCCAGCGTCGTGCCGCGGGCGCGCAAGGGGACCACGATGAGCGAGTGGACGCCGAAGGCGTGCGCGGTACGCGCGTGCAGCGGGTCCGTGCGCAGCCAGTCCTGGACGTCCTGGTCCTCGAACCACAGGTGCGACGCCTTCCCGGTGACCAGCGCCCGCACCATGGGCGACTCCTCGGGATAGCGGTCCGGCTCCCCAGGGCGCACGGAGGTCTCCGGCGCCCCGGCCAGGACGGAACTCTGGGCCGCCCGGCGCAGGACGACCGGGCCCGGCGCCCGCGGGCCGCCGTCGTCGGCCGCCTCGTCGAGGACGGCGTCCAGCAGGTCCACGCTGGCGAAGTCGGCGAACTGCCCGAGCACGACCTCGGTCAGTTCCTCGGCCGTCCGTACGACGTCGAGGGTGGTCCCGATCCGCACGCTGGTCGTGTTGACCAGGCTCAGCCGCTTGCGCGCCTTGTACTGCGACGTCGTGTCGAGCGCCGCCACGGACACGCCGCGCACCTGCCCGTCCGGGTCCTTGAGGGGGTAGAGGTAGACCGACCACGCGTGGGCGCGGCTCTCGCCGGGGGCCTGGGTGAATGTCTCGGCGGTCATCCGCTCGCCGCTCTCCATGACCCGGTCCATCAGTTCCTCGAGCTTCTCCGACCGGCGGCCGGGGGAGAACTCGACCACCCGCAGCCCGATGACCTCCTGCTCCGGGACCCCCATCACCCGGCGGCCCTCGGCGCTGCTGCCGATCAGCCGCTTCTCGTGGTCGTACACCCCGAAGACCGCGGGCATCTGGTCCAGGGCCCACTCCGCGAGTGGTGTCCCGGGCTCCTCCGCCCGCACCGCCCATCCGCCGCCCATCGGCGCCGCCTCGACCTTCGCCCCCACGTCGTGGCCCCGGCGGTGGCGCAGCCGCAGCCATCCGCGCCACTCCTCCTGGTGCCTCAGGCTCCGCAGCGCCGAACCGGGGAGCTGACCGGCGAGCAGCGTCCGTGCCTGCTGCCCCACCACTTCGTCCCGCCGGTACCCCAGCAGCCGCGCGGCACCGGGCGTCCAGCCGGTGACGACGCCGTCGGTGCCCACGGCGGCCATCGCGGCCCCGGCAGCGGACTGCCCGTCGTCCATCGGATCGTGTACCGGCATCGCCGATGTCCTCGCCTGGTCGGTTCCGAGGCCCGGACCCCGCGCCATCCTCCCCAGCATCCCACCCGGGCCAAAACGTCTCAAACAGACGCCGCGGCCGGGGAGCGTCAGGGCGACGCGGGTGTCGCCGCCTCGGCGGCGCCGGGCCGGGCGGGCCGCTCCGCCTCGAACCGTTCCACTCCGAGGGCGTCCTGGTCGGAGACGAACAGGGCGGCGACGGCGGAGATCAGCGCGAGGCCGGAGCACAGGACGAAGCCCGCGTGATAGGCGGTCAGGTTGGCGGTCGGCGTGCCGTCGGCGGTCAGCGCGGTCGTGCCGACCGCCGCGAGCAGGGTGGCGATCACGGCCGTGCCGAAGGCGCCGCCGAGCTGCCGCTGCATGTTGAACACGGTGGCGGCCCGCCCGGTCGAGGGGGCCGGGACGGTCGCGAAGGCGGCGTTCTGCGCGGACATCATCACGTGCCCGATGCAGTAGCCCAGGACGAACAGCACGCCCCGCAGCGTCCACTCCGATGTGGTGGTGGTGAAGCCCGCCATGACGGCCACGCAGACGGCCATGCCCGCCGAGCCGCCCACCATCAGCCAGCGCGGCCCGATCCGCCGGTACAGGCGGGGCGCCACTTGTGCGGCCGCCATCACGCCCAGGGCCTCGGGGAAGGTGGCCATCCCGCTCTGCAGGGCGTCGAAGCCCAGCGCCTCCTGGAGGAACAGCGGGTACAGCCAGACCGTGCCGAGGAACACCGCGCTCAGCGGGAACATCACGATGGTGTTGGCCCGGAACAGCCGGTCCCGGAAGAGCTCCAGGTCCAGCATCGGCTTCGGGATGCGCCGTTCCACCGCCACCATGGCGAGCAGCGCGGCGATGCCGGCCACGAGCGGTACGACGATGCCGGCCGTGCCCCAGCCCCGGTCGGGGCCCTCGGTCAGCGAGTAGAGCGTCAGTGACAGACCGCCGCCCGCCAGCAGGAACCCGGTGAGGTCGAAGCGGCCCGGGGCCTCCACCCGGTAGTCCGGCAGGAACAGCAGGCCGAAGGCGACGGCCGCGGCGCCGATGGGCAGGTTGACCAGGAACACCCAGTGCCAGGACACCGCGTCGGACAGCCAGCCGCCGAGCACCGGGCCCACGGCCGGGGCGACCGCGGTGGGCACCATCAGCGCCCGCTGGGCCTTGATCCGCTTGGCCGGGGGATAGGCCCGGAAGAGCATCGTCTGACCGACCGGGGTGAGCAGACCGCCGCCCGCGCCCTGGAGGATCCGGTACGCGGTCAGCTGGTCCATGGTGGTGGCCGTGGCGCACAGGGCGGAGGCGCCCGTGAAGACGACCAGCGCCGCCAGGAAGGTCCGCCGCGTGCCGTAGCGGTCGCCGAGCCAGCCGGCGACCGGGATGAAGACGGCGAGGCTGACCAGGTAGCCGATGTTGATGGCGCCGAGGCCGGAGGCCGGGACACCGAAGTCGTGGCCGATCGCGGGGACCGCCACATTGACGATCGTCGTGTCCATGATTGCCATGAAGAGCGCGGAGACGAACACGACGGCGACCGCGATCGTCGGCGGAATCCTGCGGGCCACGGGGGATCTCCTCGCTCTCGCCGCCGTCCCCGCGCGGTCGCCCGCGCCCGGACGGCGCCTGCCGGCCGGGCCCCCTCACGGACGGTGGCCGGCCGGTCACGGCCTTCAGCTAAACCCGTGCGGCCGCCGTCCGCACCCCGGGGGCACCCGGATGCGCGTCCTCCCGCCGTGACGTACTGGTACAAAAGAACAGGCGACACGAAGCCCGTCACGAGGAGGCCGTCTTGGAAGCGACGCACGACGGCCCGGGGGGCGGCGCGGCCCGATGGGTGGAACTGGCCGAGGTCGACAACATCCGCGACCTCGGCGGACTGCCCGTCCTCGGCGGCGGCAGGACCCGGCGCGGCGTGGTGTTCCGGGCGAGCACCCTCCAGGACGCCACGGCCGGCGACGTCGAACTGCTGCTGGGGCGGTACCGGCTGCGGACGGTGGTCGACCTGCGCGGCCCCGACGAGGCCGCCCGCGAGGGGCACGGCCTGCTCGCGGGCACCACAGTGCGCCGGGTCAGCCTGCCCGTGCGCCGTGTGCAGGCGCTCGTGACCGACGCCGTGCCGGCGGTGCGCGGCGAAGGCGGGGAAGCCGCCGACGACACGGCGGGCTTCTACGAGGGCCTGCTCGACGGCAGCGGCGCGTCCCTGGTCGACGCCGCGCGGATCGTCGCGGACACCGAGCAGCACGCCGTGGTCTTCCACTGCGCCGTCGGCAAGGACCGCACCGGTGTCCTGGCGGCGCTGCTGCTCGACGCGGTCGGGGTGCCGGCCGACGCCATCGCCGCCGACTACGCCCTGACCGCCCAGCGCGTCGTCCGGATCCGCGAGCGCCTCGCCCGGCTCCCCTCGTACCGCGACCTGCCCGCCGTCGAGCACCACTACATGGCCTCGAAGCCCCAGGTCATGCACCACTTCCTCGACACCCTGCGCACGCGGCACGGCGGCGCCGGCCGGTGGCTGCGCGAACGCGGCCTCACGGGTGCCGAACTCGGCCGCCTCAAGGACGTGCTGGTGGCCGTCCCCGAGAGCTGAGGCCGCCCGCGCGGGCCGCCGTCACCCGAGACCCTTCAGGGCCGCGGCCTCCTTCTCGGGCGGCAGCCCCACCGCCGGACGGTCCGGGCGCTGCGGTGCGACCCCGCCCAGGGAGCGCAGCCACGACCAGGTGTCGGCGACCGTCTCGGCGACCGGGCGGCAGCGCAGCCCGGCGGCGACGGCCCGGGAGACGTCGCCGGCGTGCAGGGTGTCGTACAGCTCGCCCGGCGGCAGCCAGACGGGCAGCTCGGTCCACGGCTCGATGCCGGCGTCGAGCACGGCGGCGGGCTCGGCCCACCGCAGGTCCGCCGCACCGCCCGTCACCTGGGCGCAGAGGCCGAGCAGTTCGCCCGTCGTGGTGTGCCCGGACGGGCTGACGATGTTGTACGCGCCGCCCAGTCCCGCCGCGGCGGCGTCCAGCGTGAAGGCGGCGAGGTCGCGCGCGTCGACGTACTGCAGCGGCAGGTCGCGCGGCCCGGGGGCCAGCACGGGGCCGCCGCGGGCCATGCGGGTGAGCCACCACGGCAGGCGGCCGATGTTCTCGTACGGGCCGAGGATCAGCCCCGCCCGGAGCAGCAGCGCGCGGTCGCCGAAGGCCCCGATGGCGGCCAGTTCGCCGCCCCGCTTGGCTCGTGCGTAGTCGACGTCCGCGCCGTCGTCGGGCGACGCGTCGACCACCGGTCCGTCCTCGTCGAGGCCGGCGGGCGCGGGGTAGGTGTACACCGAGCGGCTGGACACGTAGGCGTAGCTCCCGGCGCGGCCCGCCAGCAGGGCGGCGCTGTCCCGGACCGCCGACGGCGCACCGGACCACGTGTCGACCACCACGTCCCACTCGCCCCGCGCGAGCTCCGCGAGGCCGCCTTCGGCGACCCGGTCCCCGTGCAGCACGGCGGCCCCCGGCGGCGGCGAGTGCCGTCCCCGGTGGAACACCGTGACCTTCTCACCGCGCGTCAGGGCCTCCTCCGCCACCGCGCGCCCCACGAACTCCGTACCGCCCAGGATCAGCACATTCATGCGGCCACTGTGCCGTGCCGGAGGCCGCCGCGGGGCCGGTCACGCTCTGAGCGCAACCGCGGGGCCGGCGGGGCGTGGTGCGTCCGGCGCGGGCGGGTGTACAACGGCTGCTCGATGCCCTGCCCCGAGCCCCCGATGTGGAGCGCGCCCATGTCCCGACCCCCTGCCGACCTGGTGTTCACCGGCGGCCCGGTGCACACCGTCGACGCCGTCCTGGGCCGTGCCTCCGGTGTCGCCGTGACGGACGGCCGGATCACCGCCGTCGGCCACGACGAGGTCCGCGGGTTCATCGGCCCCCGCACCGAGGTGGTGGACCTTGCCGGACGGCTGCTGCTGCCCGGATTCCAGGACGCCCACGTCCATCCGCTCGGCGCGGGCCTCGAACTCGGGCAGTGCCATCTCGCCGATGCCCACGACGCGAGGGAGTACGTGCGCCTGGTCCGCGCCTACGCCGACGCGCACCCCGGGGCGGAGTGGATCACCGGCGGCGGCTGGTCGCTGGAGGCGTTCCCCGGTGGCAACCCCACGGCCGCCCTCCTGGACGCGGTCGTGCCCGACCGCCCGGTCTTCCTGCCCAACCGGGACCACCACGGCGCCTGGGTCAACTCCCGTGCCCTGGAACTCGCCGGGGTCACCCGGGACACCCCGGACCCGGCGGACGGCCGCATCGAGCGGGACGCCGGCGGCCACCCCACCGGCATGCTGCAGGAAGGCGCCCAGCACCTGGTCGGCCGTCTGCTGCCCGCCGTCACCTTGGCCGAGCAGAAGGCCGCCCTGCTGCGTGCCCAGTCGGTGCTGCACGCGCTCGGTGTCACCGCGTGGCAGGACGCCATCGTCGGCGCGTACGCCAACATGACCGACCCCGTGCCCGCGTACCACGCCGTCATCGACGACGGGCTGCTCACCGCCCGGGTCGTCGGGGCCCTGTGGTGGGACCGGGACCGGGGCGCGGAGCAGATCCCCGAACTCCTCGCACGGCGGGCCGAGGTGAGCCGCGGACGGTTCCGTGCCGGCACCGTCAAGGTCATGCAGGACGGCATCGCGGAGAACGGGACCGCCGCCCTGCTGGACCCCTATCTCACCGCTTGCGGCTGCGCTTCGGGCAACAGCGGCATCAGCTTCGTCGACCCGGCCGGCCTCGCCGCGTACGTCTCGGAACTCGACGCCCACGACTTCCAGGTGCACTTCCACGCCCTCGGGGACCGCGCGGTGCGCGAGGCCCTGGACGCGGTGGGGGCCGCGCGCGCCGCCAACGGCTTCCGCGACACCCGGCACCACCTGGCCCATCTCCAGGTCGTCCACCCCGACGACGTCGCCCGCTTCCGCGCGCTCGGCGCCGCCGCCACCGTCCAGGCCCTGTGGGCCGCCCACGAGCCGCAGATGGACGAGCTCACCCTGCCCTTCCTCGGTCCCGAACGGGGCGCCTGGCAGTACCCGTTCGGCGACCTCCTGCGCGCGGGGGCGACGCTGGCCGCCGGCAGCGACTGGCCGGTCAGCAGCCCCGATCCGCTCCAGGCGCTCCATGTGGCCGTCAACCGCCGCCTGCCCGGGGCCCCCGAGGGCACCCCGGTCTTCCTGCCCGGGCAGCGCCTCGACCTCGCCGCGGCCGTCGCCGCGTACACCGCGGGCTCCGCGCACGTGAACCACCTGGACGACACGGGGACCGTCACCCCGGGCAAGCTCGCCGACCTGGTCGTCCTCGACCGCGACCCGTTCGCCGGACCCCCGGAGGCCGTCGCGGAGACCCGTGTGCTGCAGACCTTCGTCGACGGCCGCCGCGTGTACGCCGCGGCGGACGCCTGAGGCGCGCCGCCGCCGGGCTGCGCCGGGGCGGGAGGGCGCGCCTTGCCCGTCGTGGAGTGTTACGTATAACGTTGGCCCATGTCCCGCATAGCCCTGGTCACCCTCGTTGTGCCCGACCACGACGAGGCCATCGCCTTCTACACCGGCCCGCTCGCCTTCGACCTGGTCGAGGACGAGCCGCGCCCCGGCGGCGGCCGCTGGGTGGTCGTGCGCCCCCGCGGCGCGGACGAGGGCAGCGGGCTGCTGCTCGCGCGGGCGAAGAACGAGGCGGAGCTCGCCTGCGTCGGCGACCAGACCGGGGGACGGGTCGCCTTCTTCCTGCACACCGAGGACTTCGCCGGCGACTACGCGCGGATGCGCGCCGCCGGGGTGACCTTCCTGGAGGAGCCCCGCCACGAGACGTACGGCTCGGTCGTCGTCTTCCAGGACCCCTGGGGGAACCGCTGGGACCTCCTCCAGCCCGCCGCCGCCCCCGCCGCCACCCCCGACCAGGAGTCCACCGCGTGACCACGGCCGCTGCCCCCGACACCGATCTCCTGCGCCGGCTGCCCAAGGCCGTGCTCCACGACCACCTCGACGGCGGCCTGCGCCCGTCGACGCTCGTGGAACTGGCCGCGCGGATCGGGCACACGCTGCCCGCCACCGACCCCGCCGCGCTGGCCGCCTGGTACTACGACGCCGCGAACTCCGGCGACCTCGTCCGCTACATCGCCACCTTCGAGCACACCATCGCCGTGATGGGCACCCGCGAGGGCCTGCTGCGCGTCGCCGAGGAGTACGTGCTCGACCTGGCGGCCGACGGCGTCGTCTACGGTGAGGTCCGCTACGCCCCCGAACTGCTCGTCCACAGCGGGCTGGCGCTCGCCGAGGTCGTGGAGACCGTGCAGGAGGGCCTCGCCGCGGGCATGGCCAAGGCCGCCGCGGCGGGCACCCCGGTCCGGGTGGGCACGCTGCTGTGCGCGATGCGGATGGCCGACCGCAGCCGGGAGGTTGCCGGGCTGGCCGTCGCCTACCGCGACGCGGGCGTCGTCGGCTTCGACATTGCGGGCGCCGAGGACGGCTTCCCGCCCGCCGACCACCTGGCCGCCTTCGCGTACCTGCGCGAGGAGAACGTGCCGTTCACCATCCACGCCGGCGAGGCCCACGGCCTGCCCAGCATCCACCAGGCCGTGCAGGTCTGCGGGGCGCTGCGGATCGGCCACGGCGTCCGCCTCGTCGACGACATCGTGGACGGCAAACTGGGCCGCCTCGCCCACTGGATACGCGACCGGCGCATCGCCCTGGAGGTCTGCCCCACCTCCAACCTGCAGACGGGCGCGGCGACTTCCGTGGCCGATCACCCCATCACCCTCCTGCGCGACCTGGGCTTCCGGGTGACCGTCAACACCGACAACCGCCTGGTGTCCGGTACGACGATGACCCGCGAGACGGAGCGCCTGGTCACCGAGGCCGGCTGGACCGTCGCGGACCTGCGGACAGTGACGGTGGACGCCCTCAAGAGCGCGTTCATCCCCTTCGACGAGCGCAACGCGCTCATTCGCGACGTGGTCCTGCCGGGCTACGAGGCCGCGCTCGCCGGCGGCCTCTGACCGGGGCCGGGGGCTGTCCCCTTCGCCGGGTTCGTGCGTCCTTGACTTCGTCCGGCGGCCCGCGAAGGATGGCGGTCGCTCGCCTTGTCCGCCCGCCCGCCCCGGCCACAGGACGGTCCTCTCGTGCAGCCTGCCCCGCGTACCGTCCTGGCGATGAGCGCGCGCACCCGCGACGCCGTGTTCGGCGCGGGCGCCCTGGAACGGCTGGCGCGCGTCGCGCGCTTCGAACCCGGCCTCCTCGTGGAGGACTTCGCCGCCCCGGGAGCGCGGGAGGCGCTGGCCGCGGCGGAGGTGCTGCTCACCGGATGGGGCTGCCCGCCGCTGGACGAGGCCGCCCTCGACCGGATGCCCCGGCTGCGGCTGGTCGCGCACGCGGCCGGTACCGTCAAGCAGCACGTCACCGACGCCGTGTGGCGACGCGGCGTGCTCGTCTCGACCGCGGCCGCGGCCAACGCGCTGCCGGTCGCGGAGTACACCGTCGCGGCGGTGCTCCTGTCCAACAAGCGGGTGCTGGACACGGCGAGCGCCTTCCGCCGGGCGCGGGGAGACATCGGGGCGTTCGAGGCACTGGCCGGGGCGGGCAACTACCGTCGCACGGTGGGCGTGGTCGGCGCCTCCCGGGTCGGCCGGCGGGTCCTGGAACTGCTGCGCCCGTACGACCTGCGGCTGCTGGTCCACGACCCGTACCTGGGTCCGGCCGCGGCGGCGGGGCTGGGCGCGGAATGGGCCGGTCTCGACCACCTGTGCCGGACCTGCGACGTGGTGAGCATCCACGCCCCCGAACTGCCCGCGACACGGCACCTGTTCGACGCCGCCCGGCTCGCGCTGCTGCGGGACGGCGCGACCCTGGTGAACACCGCGCGCGGTTCGCTGGTCGACACCGCGGCGCTGACCGCCGAGCTGGTCGCCGGGCGCCTGCACGCCGTCCTCGACGTCACCGACCCCGAGCCGCTGCCGGCCGATTCCCCGCTGTGGGACCTGCCCAATGTGCTGCTAACCCCGCACGTCGCGGGCTCGCTCGGCACCGAGCTGACCCGGCTGGCCGACACGGCGACCGGCGAGATCGAGCGCTGGGCCCGCGGCCTGCCCCTGGCGCACCCCGTACGGGCCGAGGACCTCGACCGCTCGGCCTGACCCGCCGGGCTTCGCGGGTCAGGAGCGGCCGGTGCCGCGGTACAGGTCGAGTTCGCCGTCGAGTTCGACCGCCAGCACGGTGGCGTGGGGGTCGGCGTCCGCCGCGGGCGGCGCGTCGATCCAGGTGACGCCGGGCACCTCGTGCAGCCCGCCGGTGACGTTGTGGCCCAGCTCGGTGCCGGTGCCGACCACCGAGACGCGGCGGACGCGGTTGCGCAGGCCCCGCACCGACACGGCCTCCCGCGGGGCGTCGAAGCAGACCAGGTAGAGGGTGCGGCGGTCCGCGGACAGGGTGCTGGGGCCGTAGTGGTGGCCGGGCGGCAGGCCGGCGACCGTGCCGTGGACGGCGTCGGAGTGCGCGCGGATCCAGGCCCCGAGGCCCTCCAGGCGCTCGGTCTGCTCCGGGGTGACGGTGCCGTCCTCGCGGGGGCCGACGTCCAGCAGCAGGTTGCCGCCCGCGCCGATGGTCTCCGTGAAGTAGCGGACCAGCCGGGACACCGACTTGTGGTGGTGGTCGCCGGGCTGGAACCCCCAGGAGTCGTTCACCGTCAGGCACAGCTCCCAGGGCCCGGACGGCGGTTCGACCGGGATGCCCTGTTCGGGGGTGGCGTAGTCGCCGTGGCTCAGCATCCGGGCGTTGAGCACGGTGTCCGGGTTCCCGGCCAGGATCGTGGCGGCGAGGGCGTCCAGGCCCCACTGCTCCTCGCTGCGCTCCCACTCGCCGTCGAACCACAGCAGGTCGGGGCGGAACCGGGTGACGAGTTCGGCCACTTGGGCGTCCCGGTAGGCGAGGTAGCGCCGCCAGGCCGCCGGGTCCTGCCGGCCGTCCGCGGGGACGACCCAGCGGCTGGTGGACACGTCCGGCATCGGGGGTCGCGGATGCACCACGCTGGCGTAGTCGGGGTGGTTCCAGTCGGAGTGCGAGTAGTACAGCCCGACCTTCAGTCCCTCCTCGCGCAGCGCCCGCGCGTACGGGCCGATCAGGTCGCGCCCGGCCGGGGTGCGGCGTGCCACCGACAGGTCGCCCTGGGCCGTGTCCCACAGCGCCACGCCGTCGTGGTGGCGGGCGGTGAGGACGGCGTACCGGGCGCCGGCGCGGGCGAACAGCCGGGCCCAGGACCGGGGGTCGTAGCGGGCGGCGGTGAAGCCGTCGAGCTGGCGCATGTACTGCTCGTGGCTGACCTGCCCGGTGTAGAACGACCACGACTCGGGGACGCCGTCGACCGCGTAGATCCCGTAGTGGACGAAGATGCCGAGCTTGGCGTCGGCGAACCAGGGCTGCATGGGCATGGGGCGGGTCCTTGCCGGTCGGGGACGCACGGGCGGGCCGGGGCGGCGCAGACGTCGGAGGGATCCGGCCTGCCGGGCCGACTCTAAAGTGGTATGGACCACCTGGCAAGCAAGTCCTCCGACGTCTGCGCCGCCCCGGCTCCTTGGCCGTGTTCGCGCGCGGCGTCACTTCACCGAACCGGCCATGACCCCCTCCACGAAGTGCCGTTGGAAGGCGAAGAAGACCGCCAGCGGCACGATCAGCGACAGGAAGGCGCCCGGCGCCAGCACGTCGATGTTGGAGCCGAACTGCCGCATCTGCGACTGGAGGGCGACGGTGAGCGGCTGTGCACCGCTGTCCGCGAAGATCAGCGCGACGAGCATGTCGTTCCAGACCCACAGGAACTGGAAGATGGCCAGGCTCGCGATCGCCGGACGCCCCACCGGCAGCACGAGTTTGCGGAAGATCGTCCACTCGGTGCCGCCGTCCATCCGCGCCGCCTCCAGCATCTCGCGCGGGATCTCGGCGAAGTAGTTGCGCAGCAGGAAGATCGCGAACGGCAGTCCGTACGCGACGTGGAAGAGGACCACGCCGGCGGTCGTCCCGAACAGGCCGACCGCCCCGAAGAGCCGGGCGACCGGCACCAGGCCGATCTGCACCGGCACGACGAGCATGCCGACGACGACCAGGAACACCCAGTCCCGCCCCGGGAACTCCAGCCAGGCGAAGGCGTATCCGGCGAGCGCGGCGAGCACCACGACCGCCGCGGTCGCGGGCACCGAGATCAGCACGGTGTTCCAGAACGCCTGGGTGATGCTGCTGTCGCCGAGGATGGCCGTGTAGTTGCCGAACCCCAGCGACCCCGGGTGCAGCAGCCCGGTCCACCAGCCGGACGCGGAGGTGTCGTCGGCGTCGCGCAGCGAGGAGACGAACAGCCCGGCGGTCGGGGTGAGCCAGATCAGCGCGACGACGGTCAGCAGTGCCTGGACCAGCCCGCCGCGCAGCCAGGACGCGATCCGGCGGGCGGCCGACGGCCGGCCGGGGCCGCCGCCGGACCGGGCGGCGGAGGTGCGGGGCGGGGCGGGCCGCGGCGCGGCGCTCTGCACGGTCATCGCGAACTCCTGCGGAAGCGTCGGATGTTGAGGGCCATCGCGGGGAGCACGAGCAGCAGCAGGACGACGCCGATCGCGCTGCCCAGACCCTGGTTGTTGCCGCCGCCGAAGGAGACCAGCCACATCTGGAGGGCGAGCACGTTGGCGTCCTCCTGCACCGGGCCCGGGGCGATGATGTAGACGAGGTCGAAGACCTTCATCACGTTGATCACGAGTGTCACGAAGACCACGCCCAGTACGGGGGCGAGCAGCGGGACCGTGATGCGGCGGAAGATCTGCCACTCGTTCGCGCCGTCCATCCGCGCCGCCTCCAGGGTCTCGCGGGGCAGCGAGGACAGCCCGGCGCCGATCAGCACCATCGAGAAGCCGGTCCAGATCCACAGGTAGGCGCCGATGATCGCCGGGGTGATCAGCGTCGGGCCGAGCCAGGAGACGCCGTCGTACGGGGGCGCGAAGTTGCGCGCCGGGAGGCGGACCTCGCCGCCGCCGGCCGCGTCGGTGAAGCGGAACGAGCCGTCGTCGGCGGTCGTGGTCGTGGCGACGACCCCGCCGTCCTTCATCAGCTCGACCGCCATGTGCGGCAGGCCCTTCTCCTGCGGGTCGACCTTGCCCGGCGTGCCGCCGCCGCCCGGCACGAAGTCCAGGTAGACCACGCCGGTCACCTCTCCGTCGCGCGCGGGCGCGGGGGCGGCCGGACGGGCCCCGCCGGGCAGCGACTGCGGCGGCAGGCCGACCAGGGGGAGCGTGACGGTCGTGCCGGCCTCCGCCGGACGCACGGTCCGGAATCCGCCGTCGGAGGCCGTGAGCACGTCGTTGCCGCGCGGCCGGGCGCCGGGGTACGCCGAGGCGTCGGTGAAGGAGTCGTGGATCGCCACCGCCGCGGCGTTGAGGACGCCGCGCTGCGGGTCCTGGTCGTACACCAGGCGGAAGGTGATGCCGGCGGCGAGGAAGGAGACCGCCATCGGCATGAAGATCAGCAGCTTGAACGCGGTGGCCCAGCGGATCCGCTCGGTGAGCACGGCCAGCACCAGGCCCACGCCGGTGAGCAGCGCCGGGGCGACCACGACCCAGATCGCGGTGTTGCGGATCGCCTTGAGGGTGGCCGGATCGGTGAACATCTCCTGGTAGTTGGAGAGTCCCACGAAGCGGTCGCCGCTCGCGTCGAAGAGGCTGCGGCCGACCGAGAAGAGGATGGGGTAGCCGACGAGGGCGCCGAGCAGCGCCAGTGCCGGCAGCGCGAAGACGACGGCCACGGCCTTGGCCCGGCGCGAGCGGCGCCGTACGGCCGGCGGGGTGGTGCCGCCCGCCGGGGCGGACGGCACCTTGCGGGTGAGCGCGGTGGACATGACGGGACCTCAGCCCTGGTAGGCCTTGGCGGCCGCGGCCTCGAGCTTCGCCGCGGTGGCCTTGGGGTCCTTCGGGTCGGCCAGGAAGTCCTGGAGGATCTTCCACTCGCCCTTGCCGGGCGTGCCGCCGAAGGCGGGAGGGGTCTGGTCGGACATGTCGAAGCGCACCGTGTCCCCGGCGCCGACGAGGGACTTGGCCGTCTCGCGCGTGGTGTCGTCGGCGTAGGCGGCCGGGTCGAGCTTCTGGTTGGGCGACAGGTAGCCGCCCGCCTTGGCCCAGATCGCCGCGGCCTCGGGGGTCGCCAGGTACTCCAGCAGCTTCATCCCGGCCTTGGTGTTCTTGCCGGACTTCAGCGCCACCGCGGCGTCGCCGCCGCCGACCACCGGCGCGGGACCGCCGTCGACGGAGGGGAACGGGAAGAACTTGGCGTCCTCGCCGACCGTGCGGCCGAGGTCCCCGGAGACGACGCCGCCGACGAAGTCGCCCTCGTAGACCATGCCGGCCTTCTGAGTCTTGCCGAAGACCTGGGCGACGGAGTCGGGGAAGCTGGTGGCCAGGGCGCCCTTGCGGCCGCCCGCGATGAGGTCGTCCTTGCCGAACACCTTCGCCAGCGTGCCGAGCGCCTTGACCACGGTCGGGTCGGTCCACGGGATCTGGTGCTGCGTCAGCTTGTCGTAGTTCTCCGGACCCGCCTGCGAGAGGTAGACGTTCTCGAACCAGTCGGTGAGCGTCCAGCCGTCCGAGCCGCCCACGGCGAAGGCCGGCAGACCCGAGTCGGAGATCGCGCCGGCGGCGTCCAGCAGCTCCTGGAAGGTCTTCGGCGGCTGCACGCCGGCGGTGTCCAGCGCCTGCGGGCTGTACCAGACGGTCGACTTGTCGGAGGCCTTGAAGTACAGGCCGTAGTAGGTGCCGTCGACGGTGCCGAACGTCTGCCAGACCTTGGCGAAGTTCTGCTCCGCGGCGCTCTTCACGGCCGGGGACAGCGGCAGCAGCCAGCCCTTGCCCGCGAACTGCTGGACCACACCGGGCTGCGGGGCCATGGCGACGTCGGGCGAGTCGCCGCCCTCGATCTTGCTGCCCAGCACCGTGGCGAAGTTGTCGCCGGTGGACACGTAGGCGACCTTCGCCCCGGTCTTCGCGGTGAAGCCGTCCAGGACCTTCTGGAAGTTCTTCTGCTCCGTGCCGGTCCACACGGCGGCGACCGTCACCGTCTGGCCCTTGAGCTCCTGACCGCCCGAACCCTTGCCGGCGCCGGAGTCGGAGGCGGCCTTCGTGTCGCCGCCGCAGGCGGTGGTCGTGAGGGCCAGACCGCACAGTGCGGTGGCCACGACGAGCGTGCGCTTCATCGGGACGGTGTCCTCTCCTCGGTGGAACGGCGCATGAACGGACACGGCACGCCGCGTCAACTGGCCGGTTATGCATGCATGTTAGGTATCTGTTTCCAGGAGATGTCAATGGAGCTGCCAAAAACAGCGTGCAGTGCGGGGTTTTGTCAGGAAAGGTGCAAGACGTACGGCGGGAGGGACGTCAACTCGCTACTTAACAAGTAACTATGGCGAGGAGGTTCAGCCGCCCCGTACGATCTCCCGCAGCTCGCGGTCCAGCCGCGCCACCGCCTGCCCCGGCGTCGTGTGCTGCGCCAGCGCGTCCCGGCTGACCGCCGCGACCGCCAGGCTCACCTGCTCGTAACGCGCGCTCTTCGGACGCGGCTTGGCCGCCCGCACGCTCTGCTCCAGCACCGGCAGGTACGGATAGCGTCGCACCAGCACCGGGTCCCGGTACAGGTCCGCCCACACCGGCGGCAGCGAACCCTCGGTGAGCACCTGGCGCTGCACGGACTCACCCGTCATGTACGCCATCAGATCGGCCGCCGTGCGCGGATGCCGCGCGTGGGTGCTGACCGCGAGGTTGGACCCGCCGAGCACACTGGAGCCCGGACCGCCGGGGCCCGGCAGCGGCACCGCGCCGAACCGGCCGGCCACCTTCGAGTCAGGGTCCGACGCCAGGTCGTACACGTACGGCCAGTTGCGCAGGAAGAGCAACTCGCCGTCCTGGAAGGCGCGCCGGGACTCCTCCTCCTTGAACCGCAGGGCAGCACGCGGGATCCAGCCCTCGCGCACCCCGCGCACGAGGAAGTCCAGCCCCTCCCGCGCCGCCGCCGAGTCGACGGTGACACGGGTGCCCTCGCCGCCGAGGATGCCGCCGCCCGCCGACTGCACGGCCTCGGTGACATTGACCGTCAGCCCCTCGTACGGCAGGAACTGCCCGGCGTAGCCGCCGATCCGGTACTTCGGCGCGAGCGTTTCCGCCTCCTCCTCCAACTGCGCCCAGGTGCGCGGCGGGGCCAGGTGCTCCCGGTCGAGGATGTCCTTGCGGTAGTACAGCAGCCCGGCGTTGGTCACGTACGGCACCGCGTAGAGCCGCCCGTGGAACGTCGCGGTGTCCACCACCGACGGCAGCAGCCGGTCCAGCGGCAGCCCGCGCGGGTCGACCGGCGCGATCCAGCCCGCGCCCGCGAACTCCGATGTCCACGCCACGTCGATGTTGAGCACGTCGAAGCGGTCGCTGCCGGACCGCAGGCTGTCCGCCATCTGCGCGTGCACCTCGTCGGCGGCCTCCGGCAGCTCCACCAGGGTGGCCCGCTCCAGCGGGTGGGCGCGGTTCCAGCCGTCCAGGACGTGCTGGAGGTACCCGGTCAGATCCCGGCCGGTGGCCAGCGTCACCGGCCCGCGGCCGCCCTCGCCGGGCGGCCCGTCGGCGGCACGCGCGCCCGCGCCCCCGTACCCGGTCGCCAGCAGCGTGGCGACGAGCAGCGTTCTTCCCGCGGCCCGCGCCCAGCGCATCCGATCCTCCAGGTCCCGCCCCGGTGCGACGTCGTCGTCGTCCGAAGGGCCATGTATACCTGTTGGACATGCGCGATACTAGCCATTGCGGCAATATGGCCTGCTCGACGACGGGCCGGGGCAACTGCGGCCCCTAACAGGCAGGTAGCCGGGGAGGAGGCGGGACGAGCGTGCGCCTTCCCCTCATGGCACTGCTCGCCAAGGGGCCCGCCCACGGCTACGAGCTCAAGACCGAGCTCGAGAAGGTCTTCGGCGCCGCCTATCCCCAGCCGAACATCGGCCAGATCTACGTGACACTGGCCCGCCTGGAGAAGTCGGGACTGATCCGGGGCGAGGACGTCACGCAGTCCGGCCGGCCCAACAAGCGGATCTACGAACTCACCGACGCCGGGCGGGAGGCGGTCTCCGCCTGGTTCGAGGAGCCGTCCAGCGAGCCCCGGGTGCGCGACGAGTTCTTCATGAAGCTCGCCCTCGCCCCCGCCACGGGAATGGCCGACCAGGTCTCCCTGATCAACAAGCAGCGCCGCCACTACCTCAACCTGATGCGGGCCATGTCGCGGCTCGCCTCGGCGGAGGACCGGGACAACCGCATCGCGCAACTGCTCATCGAGGGCGCGACCCTGCATCTGCAGGCCGACCTCGACTGGCTGGAGCGCTGCCAGGAGGAGCTGGAATGAGACGGGCCGAACCGCCCCTCCCGCAGGCGTCCCACATGCTCCGGGTCGAGGGACTGGTCAAGACGCACCGCGTGGACGGCAACGAGGTCAGGGCGGTGCGCGGGGTCGACCTGGAGGTCCGGCCCGGCGAGTTCGTCGCCGTCACCGGGCCGTCGGGCGCGGGCAAGTCGACCCTGCTGCATCTGCTCGGCGGGCTGGAGCGGCCCGACCGCGGGCGGATATGGCTGGACGGGCAGCGGGTCGACCAGCTCAGCGAGGCGCGCTGGGCGGTGCTGCGGCGGCGCGGCGTCGGCATCGTCTTCCAGTTCTTCAACCTCGTCTCCACCCTCACCGTGGCCGACAATATCGAACTGCCCGCCCTGCTGGCCGGCCGCTCGCCGCGCCAGGTACGCGCCGCCCGGCAGGAGCTGCTGGCCGAACTCGGCCTGGAGGGCAAGGAGGACAGCACCCCCGCCGACCTCTCCGGCGGCGAGCAGCAGCGCGTCGCCCTCGCCCGTGCCCTGGTCAACCGCCCGGCGCTGCTGCTGGCCGACGAGCCCACCGGCAGCCTGGACAGCAGGGGCAGCCGGGAGGTGCTGCGGCTGCTCGCCCGCTGCCACGAACGCGGCCAGACCATCCTGCTGGTCACCCACGACGCCAAGGTGGCCAGCGCCGCGGACCGGGTGATCAGCCTCTTCGACGGCCGGATCGTCGACGACGTCGTCCTCGACGCCCCGTCGGCCGCCGCCCGTCCCTCCCGCGCCGCCGCCGACGTCGTGAAGCTGCAGGGCTGACCGCCGTGCGCGCCACCGTCCGCTGGGCCCTCGCCGATCTGCGCACGCACCGCGGGCAGGCCCTGTCCATCGTCCTGGCCACCACGGGGATCACCGTGGCGCTGCTGCTGTCGGTCGCGCTGCTGGTCTACGCGGCCAACCCCTGGCAGCGGATGTTCGCCGCCACGCAGGGCGCGCACGTGTGGCTGCGCACCGACGGCACGGCCACCGGCACCGCCTCGCTGTCCCGGCTGGACGGCGTGACCGGCGTCTCCGGCCCCTACCGCACGCTCACCGTCACCGCCCAGCACGGCCGGGAGAAGGCCGCCCTGGACCTGCGTGCCGCCGGCCCGACCCCGCCGGAGGTGGGCCGGCCGCTGCTGGACCGCGGCCGCTGGCTCGACGGCGGCGCCGGCGACGGGGTGGTGCTGGAACGGTCGGTGGCCACCGCGCTGTGGGCCGAGCCCGGGGACGAGATCACCGTCACCGGCGGCGGACGGCGCGGCACCGTGCGGGTGGTGGGCGTCGCGGAGACCGCCGAGCCGCACTACACGCCGGGTGACGGGCCGGGCACCGGCTGGGCCTCCTCCGCGCTGGTCGGCGCGCTCGGCCCGGGCGCCGGACGCCCCGGGGAGACGGTCGGGCTGCGGCTCGCCGACCCCGCCGACACGGCCTTCGTCGTGCAACGGGCCGTCACCGCCGTGGGCTCGGACCATGTGCTGACGGTCTCCACCTGGCGCGAGGCGCGCGCCGACGCCGAGGGCGACAACCACCTTCTCGGGCTGCTGCTCGGGCTGTTCGGCCTCGCCGCGCTGCTGGCCGCGGCGATCGCGGTGACCGGCGGCATCGGCACCCGTGTGCTGGCCTACGTGCGCGACATCGCGGTGCTCAAGGCTGTCGGCTTCACCCCGGCGCAGGTCGTGCGGATGTTCCTGGTCCAGCATGCCGTGCTCGCCACCGCCGGGGTGCTGCTCGGCGCGGTGGCGGCGGAGACCCTGGCACCGGGCATCCCCGGCCCGATGGGCGAGGCCGTGGCACTGTGGCGGGGGCTGCCGCAGCACACCTGGGCGCTGCCCGGCACGGCCGCGGCGACCGTGCTGGTCATCGCCCTGGCCACCGTGCTCGCCGCGTGGCGGGCCGGCCAGGTGCCGCCGATTCCCGCCGCGCGCGGGGCCGTTCCCGGGCGGCGGCGGATGTCGGGTGCGGCCAGGGCCGCGCTGCGGCTGCGCACCCCGCCCGCCCTCGTCCTGGGCTGCCGCGGGGTGCTGCACCGTCCGCTGCGCTCCGCGGTCGCGGTCGCCCGGCTCGCGCTGCCGGTACTGATGATCACCGTCGCGCTGGGGACCTGGGCCACCCTGGACCGGTTCGAGCGCCACCCCGAACAGGTCGGCCAGGCCGGGGCGTTGACCGCCCGGCCGAACGGGCTGACCGACGCGGCCGCGCGCCGGCTGCTGGCCGCGGACCCGGCGGTCGGCGCCGTCCACCCGGGCGCGGAACTCACCGCGCTGGCGCCCGGCCAGTCGCAGTCCGTCACGCTGCGCGGCATCGGCACCGCCGCGGACCCCTACCCGTTCGCCGTCGTCGAGGGCCGCCGCCCCACCGGGCCGGACGAGGCCGTCGCGGGGCAGGGACTGCTCGACGCGCTGCACGCGGGCGTCGGCCAGTGGGTGCGGGTGACGGTCGGCGGGACCCCGCACATCCTGCACATCGTCGGGCGCAGCATCGAGACCGCGCACGGCGGCCGGGTGATCTCGGCGCCGCTGGACGTGCTGCGCGCCCAGGACGACACGATCCGCCCGGAGTACTACAGCCTGGCCCTGCGGCCGGGCGCGGACCGGACGTCGGTGCGCACCCGGCTGTCGGAGGCCTCGGGCGGCGCGCTGGAGGTCCGCGAGGTCGCCGGCCCCGGCGCCGAACTCTCCCCGGTGCGGGGGGTCGTCATCGGCCTGGTGACCGTGCTGGCGCTGATCGCGCTGGCCGAGCTCTCCACGGCGGTCGGCACCGGCATCCGCGACCACGCCCGCGACATGCGCGCCTACCGCGCGGTGGGCCTGACGCCCCAGCAGACCGTGGCGACGGTGGTGACGGGCATCGGGCTGACCGCGCTGACGGCCGCGGTCGCCGGTGTCACGGCCGGGGTGTACGCGTCGGACTGGCTGATCGACCTCCAGGGCCGCTCCAGCGGCGTCGGCGCGGGCATCGCCCAGTCGCCGCCGTGGACCGCGCTCCTGCTGGTCGGCTTCGTGTGCGTGGCGGTCGCCGTGACGGCCGCGCTCCTCCCGGCCGCCCGCGCGGCGGGCGACCGGAGTGCGCGGCTGCTGCTGCACACCGGCTGAGGGGCGAACACCCCGCCGTGCGGCGCCCACCGGGAAGATCCCTGGTAAGAATGGACGCGGCCGGCCGGGCTGTGCGGTCCTTGACCGCCCTGTCCGCGGTCGCCGATGCTTGCGGTGCGATATGCGCGTTGTGTGCCGCGTCGAGAAACGTCCGTCCCAGGATCAGCAGCAGCCGAGGAGTGCCCCATGGCCCACCAGGTCCGTGCCGTCGTCGCCCGGGAGAAGGGTTCCCCCGTCAGCCTGGAAACGATCGTCGTGCCCGACCCGGGGCCGGGCGAGGCGCTGGTCCGCGTCCAGGCGTGCGGGGTGTGCCACACCGACCTGCACTACCGCGAGGGCGGCATCAACGACGACTTCCCCTTCCTCCTCGGCCACGAGGCGGCCGGTGTCGTGGAGTCCGTCGGCGAGGGCGTGACCGACGTGGCCCCCGGCGACTTCGTCGTCCTCAACTGGCGCGCGGTCTGCGGCCAGTGCCGCGCCTGTCTGCGCGGCCGCCCCTGGTACTGCTTCAACACCCACAACGCCAAGCAGAAGATGACCCTGCTGGACGGCACCGAGCTGTCCCCGGCCCTGGGCATCGGCGCCTTCGCCGAGAAGACCCTGGTCCACGCGGGTCAGTGCACCAAGGTCGACCCCGCCGCCAGCCCGGCCGTCGCCGGACTGCTCGGCTGCGGCGTCATGGCCGGCTTCGGCGCCGCAATCAACACCGGCGCCGTCGGCCGCGGGGACAGCGTCGCCGTCATCGGCTGCGGCGGCGTCGGCGGTGCGGCCGTCATGGGCGCGCGGCTGGCGGGCGCGTCGAAGATCATCGCCGTCGACATCGACGCGCGGAAGCTGGAGACGGCCAGGAAGCTCGGGGCCACCCACACCGTCAACTCCAAGGAGACCGACCCGGTCGAGGCGATCCGCGAGCTGACCGGCGGCTTCGGCGCCGACGTCGTCATCGAGGCGGTCGGCCGCCCCGAGACGTACAAGCAGGCATTCTACGCCCGCGACCTGGCCGGCACGGTCGTGCTGGTCGGCGTCCCCACCCCGGAGATGAAGCTGGAGCTCCCGCTGCTGGACGTCTTCGGCCGCGGCGGCGCCCTGAAGTCCTCGTGGTACGGCGACTGCCTGCCCTCCCGCGACTTCCCCATGCTGATCGACCTGTACCAGCAGGGCCGGCTCGACCTGGCGGCCTTCGTCACCGAGACCATCGCCCTGGACGAGGTGGAGAAGGCGTTCGAGCGCATGCACGGCGGCGACGTCCTGCGTTCGGTGGTGGTCCTCTGATGGCCGCCCGCGTGGACCACCTCGTCACCTCCGGCACGTTCTCCCTCGACGGCGGCACCTGGGACGTCGACAACAACGTCTGGATCGTCGGCGACGACAGCGAGGCGATCGTCATCGACGCCGCCCACGACGCCGAGGCCATCGCCCGCGCGCTCGGCGGACGGCGCCTGCTCGCCATCGTCAGCACCCATGCGCACAACGACCACATCGACGCGGCACCCGCGCTCGCGTTGCTGACGGGGGCACCGGTCCTGCTGCACGGCGACGACCTGCCGCTGTGGAAGCACACCCACCCCGACCGCGCCCCCGACGGCGAGTTGACGGACGGTCAGGAGATCGCCGTCGCCGGCACCGGCCTCACCGTCCTGCACACCCCGGGCCACGCCCCGGGCGCCGTCTGCCTGTACGCGCCCGGGCTCGGCACGGTCTTCACCGGCGACACCCTCTTCCAGGGCGGCCCGGGCGCCACCGGGCGGTCCTTCTCGGACTTCCCCACCATCGTCGACTCGATCCGCGACCGCCTGCTGACGCTGCCGCCGGAGACGGTCGTCCGCACCGGGCACGGGGACAGCACGACGATCGGCGCCGAGGCGCCGCATCTCGACGAGTGGATCGCCCGCGGCCACTGAACCGCACACGGCGGGGGAGGACCGGTCGCCGGTCCTCCCCCGAGCCGTGTCCCGCCCGCTGTCAGGACGTCAGCACCCGCAGCGGCGTCCCGTCGCGGAAGGCCGCGATGTTCTCGGCGGCCTGACGGTAGAAGACGTCGTACGTGGCCTCCGTGACATAGCCGAGGTGCGGGGTGAGCAGGGTGTTGCGCAGGGTGCGCAGCTCGTCCCGCGGGGGCAGCGGCTCGGTGTCGTACACGTCCAGCGCCGCGCCCGCGATCTGGCCCTCGCGCAGCGCGGCGACCAGCGCGGGAGTGTCGACGAGCGGACCGCGGGAGGTGTTCACCAGCAGTGCGGACGGCTTCATCCGGGCCAGTTCCGCTGCACCGACCAGGCCCGTGCTGCGCTCGCTCAGCTTGTAGTGGACGGTGACGACGTCGGAGGCCGAGAACAGCTCCGCCTTGTCCACCGCCACGGCGCCGTGCTCGGCCGCCCGGTCCGGGTCGAGGTGGGTGCTCCACGCCAGCACCCGCATGCCGAAGGCACTGCCGATCGCCGCGACACGCGCCCCGAGCCGGCCGAGGCCCACGACGCCGAGGGTGCGGCCGTACAGGTCCCCGCCGATGCTGTGCTGCCACTCGCCGCGCCGCATCCCGGCCGCCTCCTGGTGGATGTGCCGGGTGAGCGACAGGATCAGCCCCCACGTCAGCTCCGCCGTGGCGTGCGAGGGGCTGTCGGTGCCGCAGACCGTCACCCCGTGCCGCCGGGCCGCCTCCAGGTCGATGGACGCGTTGGCCATGCCCGTCGTCACCAGCAGCCGCAGCGCGGGCAGCGCCGCGAAGCGCTCGGCGGTGAACGGGGTGCGCTCCCGCATGGCCACCACGACGTCGAACCCGTCCAGCGCCGCGGCCAGCGCCTCGGTGGTGTCGAGGTGGTCCTGGCGGAAGACGACCTCCGCGCCCAGGGCCTTCCAGTCGGCGAAGCGGTGGGCCGCCCTCTGGTAGTCGTCCAGCACTGCGATGCGCATCGCTCGGCTCCTTGGCTCGGGACCGGTGCTGCGCCGGCCGGTTCTTGATCGCTGCCGCCGAGGGTAATCCGCCCGGTCGCGCCGCCCGCCTCAGGGTTCGCGCAGCGTGTCCGGAGCCGGGATGGCCTGCTCGGTCCAGATGCTCTTCCCGTACGGGGTGTAGCGGGTGCCCCACCGCAGGCAGAGCGCGGCGACCAGCTGCAGCCCGCGGCCGCCCTCGTCGCTGGGGGCGGCGTGCCGGATGCGCGGGGTGGTGAGGCTGCCGTCCGAAACCTCGCACACCAGGGACCGGCTGCGGATCAGCCGCAGCACCACCGGCCCCCGCGCGTGCCGGACGACGTTGCCGACCAGCTCGCTGGCGATCAGTTCCGTGGTGGTGACCAGGTCGTCGAGGCCCCACCGCTCCAGCTGCCGCCGCACGTGGTCGCGGGCCTCGCCGGCGGCGACCGGGTCCTCGGGCAGCGACCACGAGGCCATGTCCCCGGGGGCCAGCGCGTGGGTGCGGGCGATCAGCAGCGCCGCGTCGTCGCCGGCGTGCTCCTTGCCGATGTCGAGGGCCGCGGAGACCTCCTCGCACAGCCGCTCCAGACGGTCCACCTCCTCCCGCCGCTCGTCGTGCCGGCCGCCGCCGGACGGGGCGGGCGCCTGCGCGAGGGCCCCGGTCAGGGCAGCGGCGAGCTCGGCCATGCCGGTGTCGATGTCCCGCTGCGAGGACTCGACCAGGCCGTCGGAGTACAGGGCCAGCAGACTCCGGTCCGGCACTGCGAACTCCACGAGGGCGAAGGGCGGGGTGGCCGCCCCCAGCGGGGGGTCGGGCGGGCCGCCGACGAAGTGGACGGTGCCGTCGGGACGGACCAGCGCGGGCGGCGGATGGCCCGCCCGCGTCAGGGCGCAGCGCCCCGCCGCGGGGTCGTACACGGCGTACAGGCAGGTCGCGTAGAAGTCGTCGCCGAGATCGCTGACCAGGTCGTTGAGATGCGCCATCAGCTCGTCCGGCGGCAGTTCGAGACCCGCCAGGGTGTGCACGGCGGTGCGCAGCCGGCCCATCGTGACGGCCTCGGAGATCCCGTGGCCCATCACGTCGCCGATGACCAGCGCGGTGCGGTCGGCGGAGAGCGGGATGACGTCGTACCAGTCGCCGCCGGCCGTCGTCCCCTCGGTGGCCGGCAGGTAGCGCGCGGCGGCGGTGACCGCGGGCAGCACCGGCAGCGTACGGGGGAGCAGGCCGCGCTGCAGTTCCTGGGCCCTGCCGTGCTCGGCGTCGTACAGCCGGGCGCGCTCCAGCGCCTGGGCGATCAGCCCGGCGAGCGCGGTGAGCAGGGTCCGCTCCTCCTCGGCGAAGGGGCGCGGCTCGGAGAAGGAGACGACGCAGCAGCCGACCGGCTTGCCGGAGACGATCAGCGGCAGGAACGCCCAGGCGTGCTTCTGCGCCCACTCGCGCAGTTCGGCACGGGCCGGGTAGAGGGAGTCGTACTCGCGGGCCGAGGTGATGTAGAGCGGCACCCGGCCGCGGAGGGCGTCGGCGCCGGGGGTTCCGGGGTCGAGCCGCTCCAGTCCGGTGCGCCGCAGGAGGTCCGGGGGGTAGCCCACGAAGCCGACGGCGTGCAGGAGGTCGCCCTCCAGGGTCTGCACGATCAGCCCGGTCGCGTCGAACAGCGGCAGCACGCGCTCGGCGACGGCGTGCACGACGTCGTTCACGGTCACCGCCTCGGCGAGCGCCGTGGTCAGCCGTCCGATGTGCGCGGCGCGGTCGGCGGCGGCCTGCGCGGCCTTGGCCCGCGCCTCCTCGGCCCGGCGCTGCTCGGACACGTCGGTGAGGTAGACGGTCAGTCCGTCGGGCACGGGCATCACCCGCACCCGGTACCTGCGGTGCGCGCCGTCCCAGGCGATGTCGCCGCTGACCGGGTGCCCGGAGTCGGCGGCCTCCCGGCAGCGGGCCTCCAGCCCCGAGGGGCGGACCCCGGGCAGGTCCCACAGGATCCGGCCGCCGGTCCTGCCGTGGACGCCGAGCAGCCGCTCGGCCTGGGCGTTGGCGAAGACGATCCGCCCGTCCGGGGCGAGGGCGAGGAAGCCGTCGCTCATGTGCCGCAGCGCGCGTCCCACGGTGTCCATCGCGACCCTGGTCTCGGTGCTGTCCCACAGCACCCCGCGCAGCAGCAGCGGCCTGCCGTCGTCGCCGTGCACGCTGCGCCCGCGCGCCTGGACCCAGCGGAAGCCGCCGTCGGGGCGCCGGACCCGGTACTCGGAGGCGTAGCCGCCGACCGCCCGGGCGGCGTCCTCGGCGTCGGCGATCACCCAGGGCAGGTCCTCGGGGTGGACGAGTTCCACCCAGGTCTCGATACGCCCGTCGTACATGTCGGGGGACATGCCGAAGACGTGCTGGGCGGTGTCGTCGAGGAAGGCCTCGCCCGTGCGGACGTTCCACTCCCAGGTGCCCACGCCCACGTCGGTGGCGGTGCTGGGGAGCCGGGTGCCGGGCCTGCGTTCGGCCAGCCGCCAGCGCTCGCGCGACTCGGCCGGTTCGGGACGCCCGAGCCGGTCGGCCACCCAGGCCGCGATCCGTTCGAGCAGGTCCCACTGGCTGTCGGTGGGCGGCAGATCGCCGGTCGTCACCACGGACAGCGCGCCGAGCGGACCCTCGGGGCCGGGCAGCGGGACCGCCGCGACGCCGGAGCGGGGCGGGAGGGGGCCGGGGGTCACCGCGGTCGTGGGCAGCCACAGCCGGGTGTTCTCCGCGGTGGCCCGGCCGGGTGCGGTGCGGTCGTGGTCGGCGAGGTAGACCCAGCCGCGGGTGAGATTGCGGGGGAGCCCGATGCTGGTGGCCAGTCGCAGCGGGATCCCGCCGCGGGCCTGCCGTCCGCGCAGGTGCACCAGCCCGCCCAGCCCTGCCAGGGCGCCCACCGCCTGTTGCAGCCCCAGCCGCAGCGCATCGCGTTCGCCCTGGTCGTCGCCCGTGGACAGGAGCAGCCGCAGCCTGTCCTCTCCGGGCTGCTCCGATGGCGCTCGCGGTTCCTGGGCGGAGGCTTCGTTCGGGATCATGCCCTCATTCCGTCGGATGTTCCTCCGGAGGCCAACATAGCGCCGAGCGCGCGCGCCGTCAGTGCGAGGCCGCCGTGCGCGGCGGGGCTCGTGTGACATGGGCCGCAGCAGGCCCGCCTTAACTTGAATCTCAGATGCGCATTATCTAGCCTCGACGTATGCGCCTCACCAAGTCCACCGACCTCGCGCTCCGCGCGGTGATGGCCCTCGCCGTCAAGGGCGAGCCGTCCACCGCGCGGGACGTCGCCGACGCGGTACGGGTCCCGTACTCGCACCTCGCCAAGGTCGTGGCCCGGCTCCAGCACCTCGGGATGGTCGAGACCCGGCGCGGCCGCGGCGGGGGCCTGACCCTCACCGCCGCCGGGCGCACGGCCTCGATCGGCGCCCTGGTGCGGGAGCTGGAGGGGGCCGGGGACGTGGTGGACTGCGAGGGGGAGGTGCCGTGCCCGCTGGCCGGCGCCTGCCGGCTGCGCGGGGCGCTGCGCCGCGCGCAGGAGGCCTTCTATGCCTCCCTCGACCCGCTCACGGTCGAGGACCTGACGGCCGCGCCGACGGGGCCGCTCCTGGTCGGGCTGGTCGGGCGGGGTCCGTCCGGTCCCGGCGCCTGAGGCGGTCCGTTCCGCGTCCCCTTCGCCAATGCATCGAGGGCGGGCCTTCGCGCGCCCTTTAATGCGAATGTCATATGCCTATTAAGGAGCCGTCCATGCTCAGCGAGAAGTCCGCCACGATCGTCCGCGCCACCCTGCCCGCCGTCGGCGCGGCGATCAACGAGATCTCCGAGCGCTTCTACGACCGGCTCTTCACCGCCCACCCCGAGCTGCTGCGCGACCTGTTCAACCGCGGCAACCAGGCCGACGGCACCCAGCGGCAGGCGCTCGCGGCGGCCATCGCCCACTTCGCCACCGCCCTCGTCGAGCACCCCGAGCAGCGGCCGGACGCCATGCTGGCCCGCATCGCGCACAAGCACGCCTCCCTCGGCATCAGCCCCGGCCAGTACGAGATCGTCCACACGCACCTGTTCGCCGGCATCGCCGAGGTCCTGGGCGACGCCGTCACCGAGGAGGTCGCGGCCGCCTGGGGCGAGGTCTACTGGCTCATGGCGAACGCCCTCATCGCCATCGAGGAGCGCCTGTACGCCGAGAAGGGCGTCCTCCTCGGCGACACCTGGCGGCCGTGGGAGGTCGTCGAGCGGGTCCGCGAGACCGAGGACGTCGTCACCTTCCGGGTGCGCCCCGCCGACGGCCGCCCCCTGCCCGACTTCGGACCCGGCCAGTACGTGTCCGTGCGCGTCGAACTCCCCGACGGCGCCCGGCAGATCCGCCAGTACAGCCTGTCCGGGGCCCCGGGCGAGGCCACCCGCCGGTTCAGCGTCAAGCGGGTGCGCGGTGACGCCGGCAACCCCGCGGGCGAGGTCTCGGGGCACCTCCACGACCACGTGGCCGAGGGCGCGCGGCTCGAACTGTCCGCCCCCTACGGCGACGTCGTCCTGCGCGACGAGGGCGCCCCGCTGCTGCTGGCGTCCGCCGGCATCGGCTGCACCCCGATGCTCGCGATGCTCCACCGGCTCGCCGGGACCGGCTACGAGGCGCCCGTCGCCGTCGTCCACGGCGACCGCTCGCCGGCCGACCACGCACTGGCCGACGACCACCGCGCCCTGACCGGCAAGCTGCCCCGGGGCAGCGCCCACTTCTGGTACGAGGACCTCCAGGGGGCCCTGTCCGGGGACCGGAGCGGCCGGGTGGACGTCGGCGACGTCCCGCTGCCCGACGGGCTCCAGGCATACCTCTGCGGCCCGCTGCCGTTCCTGCGCGCCGTCCGCACCCAGCTGCTGGAGCGCGGAGTCCCCGCCTCCGCCGTGCACTACGAGGTCTTCGGCCCCGACCTGTGGCTGGGCCGGGACTGACCGGCCAGACTGGTCGGATGACAGCAGCGGGGAAGGCCGGCGGCAAGGCGGTCAAGCGCAGCGCGGGAATCCTGCTCTTCCGTGGCACCCCGGGCCCCGGGCCCGAGGTGCTGCTGGGGCACATGGGCGGCCCCTTCTGGGCGTCGAAGGACGTCGGGGGATGGACCATCCCCAAGGGCGAGTACGAGCCGGACGAGACCGCCGAGGCGGCCGCCCGGCGCGAGTTCCTGGAGGAGCTGGGCCTGCCCGTCCCGGACGGCGAGCTGCTGCCGCTGGGGGAGACCACCCAGCCCAACGGCAAGATCGTCACTATCTGGGCCCTGGAGGGCGACCTCGACACCGCCCTCGTCGTACCCGGCACCTTCACCATGGAGTGGCCCCGGGGCTCGGGGAACCTCCGGGAGTTCCCCGAGGTCGACCGCGCCGAGTGGTTCGCCCTCGACGTGGCCGCCGACCGCATCCTGCCCGCGCAGCGCACCTTCCTCGACCGGCTCGGCGGGTTCCTCGCGGGGGACGGCGGGGCCGTCGTCATCTGAGCTCCGCCGGTCGCGGTGCGTCGCGGGGCGGGGGGTCGTTCCCGGGCGGGCGCGGTCGGACGATGCGCCGCGCGGTCCCTCCCCCAGCGTGGCCGGGGGAGTTGCGAGTCGGGGGCACCTCCCCGGTGGCGGTGCGGGGTCTCGACCGGCTCCGCGGGTTCCTCGCGGGGGACGGCGGGGGCGTCGTCATCCGAGCTCCGCCGGTCCGGTGTGTCCCGCGGCGGGTCGGGCTGCCCGGACGACGCGGCGTGGGGGCACCGCGGCCCGGGCGGTGCCGCTGGGAGGTGCCGGCGCCCGGAGGGCGGGACTCGCGGCCGCCGGCGTCGCGGGGCGGGGAGTCGGCCCGCGGCCGGTCGGGCTGCCCGGACCACGCGACGACGCGGCGTGGGGTCCCGGCGGTGGTGCCGGGTCCGGCCCGGCCACGCGCGGCCGGGGAAGCCTCAAAGATCCCCGCCCGGGCCCCCATTGCCGCGCTGGGAGGAGTAGATCGACTCGATCTGCGTCGCGTACTCACGCAGGATCGCCTCCCGGCGCAGCTTCAGGGACGGCGTGAGCAGTCCGTTGGCCACGGAGAACTCCTCCGGCAGGACGCGGAACGCGCGGATGGACTCGGCGCGCGAGACGGCGGCGTTGGCGACCGACACCGCGCGCTGGAGCTCGGCCCGCAAGTCGCGCTCGGCCATGTTCGCCCCGAATTGCGCGGCGTCCCGGTCCAGCGTGATCAGCGCGGCGATGAACGGGCGGTTGTCGCCGATGACGACGCACTGCGAGACGAACGGGTGCGCCCGCAGCCGCTCCTCCAGCACCAGCGGGGCGACGCTCTTCCCGCTGCTGGTGATGATGATGTCCTTCTTGCGCCCGGTGATCGTGAGATAGCCGTCCGGGTCGAGCCGCCCCACGTCGCCGGTGGCCATCCAGCCGCCGGGCCGCCAGACGGCCTGGTTCGCCGCCGGGTTGGCGTGGTACCCGGCGAAGACCGTGCTCCCGCGCACCAGCACCTCGCCGTCCGGGGCGATCCGCACGCTGCAGCCCGGCAGGGCGCGGCCCACCGTGCCGAAGCGCACCCGGCCCAGCGGCTGGGCGGTGACGGCCGCCGTCGTCTCGGTCAGCCCGTAGCCGTCGGAGATCGTCAGCCCCGCGCCCGCGAACAGCAGGGCCAGCTCGCGGCTGAGCGGGGAGCCGCCGGAGACGGTGTAGTGCACCCGGCCGCCCAGGATCTCGCGGATGCGGCTGTAGACCATGCGCTCGAAGGCCGAGTGCGCGGCCCGCAGCAGCGGACCGGGGCCGGGCCCGCCGTCCACGGCGTGCCGCTCCACGGCCTCGGCCCAGCGCACGGCGACGTCGGCGGCCCGGTCGAACAGCTGCGCCTTGCCGGCCCCCTCGGCGGCCCGGCGGGCCCCCTGGAGGACCTTCTCGAAGATGTACGGGACGGCCAGGACGATCGTCGGCCGGAAGGTCGCGAACGCCGGCAGCAAGGCGCGCGGGGACAGGTCCGGCTGATGGCCCAGCAGCACACCGCCGCGCAGTGCGCAGACCGAGATCATCAGGCCGTAGATGTGCGACATGGGGAGGAAGGCCAGGACCGACGGCCGCCGCCCGGGCGGCGCGAACAGGGAGCCGTAGCCCGCCAGCAGGGTGTCGCACTCGGCGGCCAGGTTGGCGTGCGTGATCAGGCAGCCCTTGGGCGGCCCGGTGGTGCCCGAGGTGTACGCCACGACCGCGACCGACTGCGGCTCCACCTCCCAGCGGCGCTGCTCCACCAGCACCGAGGGAACCGCCCCGCCGAGTGCCCCGAGCCACCGCACGCAGTCTGCGTCGAGCTGCCAGATGCGGCGCAGCGCGGGCAGGGTGCCGATGACGGCGCCCACGGTCATGGCGTGGTCCTCGTGCTCCACCACGACGGCCACGGCCCCGGAGTCGGCGAGGATCCAGCGGACCTGCTCGGCCGACGACGTCGGGTAGACCGGCACGATCCGTGCGCCCACCGACCAGAGGGCGTAGGCGAACAGCGTCCACTCGTACCGGGTCCTGGCCATCACCGCGACCGGGTCGCCGAACCTGATCCCCTCGGCGAGCAGCCCCTTCGCGAGGTCGACCACCTCGTCGCGGAAGCCGGCCGCGGAGACCTCGTGCCAGACCTGGCCGTCCGGTGCGTCGCGCCGGGCGAGGGCGGACGCGCCGGGCCGCTTCCAGGCCGCCTCGTAGACCGATTCCGCCAGTCCCCCCGACCGCAGCGGCTCCGCCAGGGGCGGAAGGCCGAATTCGCGCAAGGTGCCCCCTTCCCCGAGCCCGTGCCACGCCGCACCCGGATCCGGCGTGGACGGAAGATATCCGGCCAATGGGCCACCTGCCTAGAGGTGGGGCGGAAGCGGCGGTCCCGGTGCGAAGGGGGAACCTCCGGTCGGCGCGGACGTCCGACCGGGGGGCCACCCGGCGGGGGCCGGGGGCCCCGGCCCCCGCGCCCCGACGCCGCCTCAGGCGGGCAGCCCGTCCAACCAGTCGGTCAGGATCCGGTTGACCTCGTCCGGCCGTTCCTGCTGGACCCAGTGGCCGCAGTCGTCGAGGAGGTGGGAGGCGGCCAGGCCGGGCAGGGTGTCGGGGAAGGCGCTGATGGCGTCGGCCAGCCACGCGACGGAGGCGTCCTGGGCACCGGCGACGAAGAGCGACGGCTGGACGAGGGGAGCGCCGTCGAAGGCGGCGAGGTCCTCCCAGTCGCGGTCCATGTTCCGGTAGCGGTTCAGCGCCCCGGTCGTCCCGGTTCGCTCGAACTCCCCGGCGCAGACGTCGAGCCCTTCCTCGCCGAGCCACGCCGGAAGCGGTCCGGCGGGAAACCGGTCGCGGAGCGTGCCGCCGCTGCCGACGAAGTACGGGCTCGCGGCACCCGGCGGCGGCATGGTGCCGGCGGACAGCGCCGCGTAGAAGCCGGCCAGCCAGCCCCGTACGTCGGGTTCGATCTCGGCCTCCGCGCGGCCCGGCTCCTGGAAGTACGAGACGTAGAACTCCTCCTGCCCGGCGTCCCCGCCCATCCGCGCGAAGACCTCGGCGGGCCGTGGTCCGCCGCGTGGGGTGTAGGGGACGCCGAGCATGCCCACCGCGCGGAAGACGTCCGGTTCGGCCAGCGCGGAGTTGGCGGCGATGGCCGAACCCCAGTCGTGGCCGACCACCACGGCGCTCTCCTCGCCCAAAGCCCGTACCACCGCCACGTTGTCGGCCACCAGGTCGAGCATCCGGTAGGCCGCCACGGCGTCCGGCCGGGAGGACCGGCCGTAGCCGCGGACGTCGACGGCGACCGCGCGGTACCCGGCCGCCGCGAGTGCCGGCAACTGGTGGCGCCAGGAGTACCAGCCCTCCGGGAAGCCGTGCACGAGCAGCACCAGCGGCCCCTCGCCCTGCTCCACGAGATGGGTCCGGCCCGCCGGCGACGGGACCAGACGATGCCTTGCGGAACCGCCCTGTTGCGTCATACATCCTCCACGACCACTGATCCGGAATGTCCTGGCACGCGGCCCTTCGGCCGTTGCGTGCCCAGGGCCGATCATGTGCGGAGTCCCGTGCGGCGGGCGAGTTTTCTTGCCGTTCCCGCAAGAGAAGGGGCGCGGGGGGCGCCCGCTGACCGGTGCCCGCTCCGGCGTACCATGGGAGCGCCCTTGACCTGCAATCACGCGGGCAGGGAGCCGAGTCCGGGAGTATCGCGATGCTGCGCACCATGTTCAAGTCCAAGATCCACCGTGCCACGGTGACCGAGGCCGATCTCCACTATGTCGGATCCGTCACCATTGACGCCGAGTTGATGGAGGCCGCGGACCTTCTCCCCGGTGAGCTCGTCCACATCGTCGATGTCACCAACGGTGCACGGCTGGAGACCTACGTCATCGAGGGCCGGCGCGGTTCCGGGGTCATCGGGATCAACGGTGCCGCTGCCCATCTGGTGCACCCGGGCGATCTGGTGATCCTCATCAGCTACGCGCAGGTGGACGACGCGGAGGCCCGTGACCTGCGGCCCAAGGTCGTTCATGTCGACACGGGCAACCGCGTGGTGGGCCTCGGGGACGACCTCGCGGAGCCCGTTCCGGGGGGTGGCGCCACGGCGAGTCCGCACGTGGCGTATGGGGCCTGAGGGGGTCATGTGAAGGCTGTGCTATTGTCCGCTCAACTTCGAGGTATCCGTCTCGGTACAGCCCGTGACCACGGGCGGTACACCGGTGGGGGAGCACGGCCGGCGGCCGTACCCGCACAGCACGCCTCGGGCCTGACGTACCAGCAGCTCTCCGTGCCCCGGTGAACCGGCTGGGCGCACACGGAATCCTCGTGCCCGGGCCCGGACACCGCCATCCGCGTGAGCGGGTGGCGGAGCACCGTTTTGTTCGGCCCGAAAGGAACTGAGTCCCATGCACGCTGGCAGAGCTGCCAGACTGCGCACCGCGATATTCGTGGTCCTCACTCTCACCGCGTCGACCGCCGTCACGGCCTGCGGCGGCGGGTCGGGGAGCGACGGGGGCCCTGTCACGGTGGGCATCGCGCTTCCCACCAAGAAGCAGACGCGGTGGATCGCCGACGGCCAGAATATGGTCAAGCAGTTCGAGGCGAAGGGGTACAAGACCGACCTCCAATTCGCCGATGACAACGTTGACACGCAGGTCGAGCAGATCCAGAAGATGGTCGACGCGGGCGACAAGGTCCTCGTCATCGGCGCGGTCGACGGCTTCGAGCTGGGCGAGGTCCTGCAGCAGGCCCACCGGGCCGGTGTCAAGGTCATCGCCTACGACCGCCTGCTGCTCGGCACCGGCAACGTGGACTACTACGCCAGCTTCAACAACGACAAGGTCGGCCAGCTCCAGGCCGACTACATCGTCGACAAGCTCGGTCTCAAGCAGCACCCGGATAACACGTACAATCTCGAGATCTTCGCCGGTGACACCGACGACAACAACGCGCAGTTCTTCTTCAACGGCGCGATGAACGTCCTCCAGCCGTACATCAAGAACGGCCAGCTGGTCATCAAGAGCGACCAGGCCCGGCTCAGCCAGGTCGCCACGCTCAAGTGGGACGCCGACATCGCCACCGAGACGATGACGACCCGGCTCCACAACTACTACAAGTCGGCCACCGTCGACGCCATCCTCGCGCCCAACGACGGTCTCGCGCGCGGTGTCATCAAGTCCCTCAAGGCGGACGGCTACGGGACCGACTCCAAGCCGATGCCGGTCATCACCGGTCAGGACGCCGAGGTCGAGTCCGTCCAGGCGATCATCGACGGCGACCAGTCGATGACCGTCTACAAGGACACCCGCAAGCTCGCGGCCCGTGCCGTCGAGATGGCCGGCGCGGTCCTCTCCGGTGCGAAGCCGGAGATCAACAACGACACGGACTACGACAACGGCAACAAGGTCGTGCCCGCGTACCTGCTCACCCCGGTCAGCGTCGACAAGTCCAACTACAAGAAGCTGCTTGTCGACAGCCACTACATCAAGACCTCCGACTTGAAGTGAACCCACGACGCGGGGCCGGGCGGAACACAATGTTCCGCCCGGCCCTCGTTGTTTTTGCCGTGGACGAGTGTCAGAAGATCACGTTGAGCAGACCGAAGTTCGAGAAGCCGCGGCCGTAGCCGAAGCCACCGCCGTAGCCGCCACCGTGGCCGCCGAACTTGTGGCCCTTGCCGCCACCGTGGCCACCACGGCCACCGCGGCCGCCCTCGCCGAAGCCGCCGCCGAAGCCGCGGCCGCCCTCACCGAAGCCGAAGCCGCGACCCAGGCCGAACCCGCCGAGGCCGTAACCGCCCAGGCCGTAGCCGCCGAAGCCGAAGCCGCGACCCAGGCCGAACCCGCCGAGGCCGTAGCCGCCGAAGCCACGGCCCAGGCCGTAGCCGCCGAAGCCGAACCCGCGGCCGAAGCCGCCGCCAAAGCCATAGTCGTCAATCCGGATCACGCTGTACCCGAAGCCGTTGTTCCGGCCGCCGTGCCCGTTCCGCCCGTGACCACCGCCCTTTCCGAAGCCGCCGCCGAAGCCGCCGCCGAAGTTGCCGCTGCCGATGTTGCCCCGGCCGAAGTTGCCGCTGCCGATGTTGCCGCGACCGAAGTTGCCGCTGCCGATGTTGCCCCGGCCGAAGTTGCCGCTCCCGATGTTGCCGCCGCCGAAGCCGCCTTCGCCGCCGAACCCACCGCCGAAGCCGCCGCCGCCGAAGCCGCCACCGCCGAAGCCGCCTTCGCCACCGCCGAAGCCGCCGCCACCGAAGCCACCGCCGTTGCCACGGCCGCCTTCGCCGCCGCCGAAGCCGCCACCGTTGCCGCCGCCGAAGCCGCCGCTGTTGCCGCCGAAGCCTTCGCCGCCGCCGCCGAAGCCGCCGCTGTTGCCGCCGAAGCCCTCGCCGCCTTCGCCGCCGAGGCCGCCGCCGTCGCGGGCGCCGAGGTCGTCGCCGCCGTTGTCACCGAAGTTGTCGTCGGCGCCGTTGTCGGCCGGGTCGTCCGCGGGGTCGACAGCCGCGTTGTCCGCGGGGTCGGCGGCCGGGTCGACGGCCGCGTTGTCCGCGGGGTCGGCGGCGGGGTCGACGGCCGCGTTGTTCGCGGGGTCCGCGGCCATGTTGCCGGCCGGGTCCGCGGCGGGGTCGACGGCCGCGTTGTCGGCGGGGTCGAGGTTGCCGCCGTTGTCGGCCGCGTCGTCGGCCGGGTCGAGGTTGCCGCCGTTGTTGGCCGGGTCGGCCGCCGGGTCGATGTTCCCGCCGTTGTCGGCCGCGTTGTCGGCGGCGTTGTCGTTCCCGCCGTTGTTGTCATCCTCGTCGAGCAGCCGCGTCTGGCTGCTGCTGTCGCGGAGCACCGTGTGGCCGGCGGCGGCGGCCGAGCCGGCGCTCGCGGCGATCAGGCCGGTGGCCAGGAGTCCGGTGGCGACACCGAGAGCGGTGCGGCGCGTCAGACTGGTTCGCATGAGGGTCCTCTCCTCGGACGCGTGGTCGGCGGCGGTCGCCGCCTCTGCGATCAGTCGTACGTCCCCCCGCCGGAGCCCGCCCGTCGAGCGAAGCGTCCGGGCGACAACGTGGCCAAGGAAGTGACGCGCTGCCACGAAGTGATCAGGGCGTTCCTGACTCGGCGACAGGGCGTCCCGGCGGCCCACCGGCCCCCGTCGTGCGGCCGTGGGATCGTGTCCAACTGCGCTTCAATCCAAGGGAACTGGCCCTCCGTGACCCGGTCCTGGACCTCGGTACCCGTGACCGCGGCGGCCCGGTCCGCGGGTCGTCCGGGAGGTGCGCCCGCCTCCCCGTCCAGCCGTATGAGGGACCGTCCGGCACATTCATCCCCGTCGCCGCGCGCCGCGCCGAAGCCGTCCGCCGATGGCCCGGGCCCGCCGGTGCAGCCGGGCAGGCATTCCCTTCGAGGAGGGCGCGGCGGCGACCAACTGCTCGGACAGCCAACGGGAGCGCTGTTCGAGGTCCAGCTCGTTCAGCAGCCGGTCGATGTTCGCCAGCAGTGCCCCGTACAGGTCCCAGTTCTCCCAGCGCCGTTCGGTCTCCGACCGGAGCAGCACCGCGATCCGGTCGCGCTCCTCGCGGCCGCGCCGCAGGGCGTCCGCCAGCCGTGCCTCCGCCTGCTCGGCGCCCGCGGTCACCTGCGCCGCGATCAGCCGGCCGTAGCTGTCCACGGCATCGGCCATGTCGGCGAAGAGCTCGTCCATCCCGTCCGCGAGCTCCCGGGAGAAGAGCGGTTCCCCTGGCCCGCGCTCGCGCTCCATCTCCGTCAGGGACCGGCACAGCGTGCGCAGCAGGACGGTGGAGACCTCCAGGGTGTCCAGGCCGCTGCGCAGGATCAGCCGGGCCATCGCCCCCTCCGCCGGCCTCACCCGCGGATTGAGCCGGGTGCCCTCCTCCGCCCGGCGCAACGACGCGTCGAAGCGGGCGATCTCGTTGTCCAGCCGCCGGGCCTCCATCAGCCATGCGCGGGCCCGTTCGGCGGTCGCGCCGGCGCGCAGCTCGCCCCCCATACGGATCATCAGCAGCCGCATGTGCTCGGCCAGCTCCCGCACCGCCTCACCCGCCGGCTCGACGAACGCCGGCGGGGGCACGACCACGTTCAGCAGCACGCCCACGGCCGCGCCGACCAGCGTCTCCATGACGCGGTCCACGGCCTCCCCGGACGGCGCCGGCACCGCCAGGATCAGCATCGCGCTGATCGCCACCTCGGCGACGAACTCGTCCACCCGGATGAAATGCCCCGTCACCAGCGAGGCCAGGATGATGAGCCCGAGGCTCCACCAGGTGAGCCCGATCAGCTCACTGAACCCCACCGCGATGAGCACGCCCGCCACCACGCTGAGCACCCGGCGGATTCCCGTCGTCACCGTCGTGAAGAGGGTGACCTGGACGACCAGCAACGCCGTCAGCGGGGCCGTCAACGGCGCCGGGTTGGGCAGCACCCAGACGGCGACGGCGTAGGACAGGACCGCGGCCACCGTCGAGCGCACCGTCTGCACGGCGATCGGGTCGCTGTTGAGCCGCACGAGGTCGGCGAGGCGTGGGGGGAGGCCACCGGACACACAGTCACTATCCCCGGCCGTGCTGCCGGGGGAGCGGACCGCGGGCGGTGCGCCAGGCGTGTTGCCGAACGTGCCCGGGCGCGGGCACCGCGCGGTGGCGCGAGGCCGGGTCGTCACATCGCCGGGAGGTGCCCCCGGGCACGGCACTCACGCAGCCCTCGGCCCGGGGGAGTGGTCGCATCGTCCGAGCGGCCTGGCCACGCCGATCGTGAGACGACTCCGCGCCTTGGGACGCACCGCACTTGGGGACACCTCCGGCGGTAGCCGGGAGCTCATGCGACGACACGGCCCGGCTAGCCCGCCGGTGTGAATCCCTTGCCCGACACGCCCCGGGAGCCGGGTCGCCCGCCCCGGCTCGGCGCTTCATGGTGCGGCGCGGAATTTGTCCGGTCCCGGCGAGCGAGGTGCCCATGGCGCGAGCGGTACAGCCCGTGCGCGGGAGCGGAGTCCCCGCCGACGGGTGGGAGTCGGGTGGCGCGGGGGCCCGGTGCGGGACCGGGGCGGCCGGCCGCGCCGCCGTACGGTGAGGATGGGCGGGCCGCCTCCGCTGCCCGGGCCACTGGCCGGGCTGGCGCCGCTCCTGGACGACTACGGCTACCTGGCGGTCGGCGTGCTCGTGCTGCTCGACAACTGCGGTATCCCCGTGCCGGGCCAGACGGTCCTGGTCGTTGCCGCCGCCTACGCCGGCACCGGCCGCATGGACCTCGCCGGTGTCGTCGCGGTCGCCCTGGCCGCCGCCGTGCTGGGCAACAGCCTCGGCTACCTCATCGGGCGCAGCGGCGGGCGGGCCTTCGTGCACCGCTGGGGCCGCTACGTGCTGCTGACCCCGGCACGCTTCGCGCGCGGGGAGGCGTTCTTCGCCCGCCGCGCCGACCTCGTGATCGTCTTCGCGCGTTTCGTGGACGTCCTGCGGCAGACGAACGGCATCATCGCCGGCACCGCGCGCATGCCCTGGTGGCGGTTCCTCGCCTGCACGACGCTGGGGGCGCTGCTGTGGGTCGGGGCCTGGGCGGCGGTCGGCTACGCGGCGGGCACCCGGCTGGGCTCGGTCTACTCCTGGGTCACCCGTTCGCAGCTGTACCTGCTGATCGCCCTCGGCGTGCTGGTCGCGGCACTCGTGGCCCGGCACCTCCTCCGGCGCCGCCGTCGCGACGGCGGCGCCCGGTGAACTCCCCGCTACCGCAGGGAAGTCGAGCTCCGTGCCCCGGCCGGTTCAGGCGACGCAGAACTCGTTGCCCTCGGGGTCCCGCAGCACCACCCCGTAGTGGTCGATGTCCGGTGTGGAGAGCACCCGCAGCCGGGAGGCACCCGCCGCGAGCAGGCGTTCCCCCTCCGCGTCGACACGCTCCTTGCGGACCGGCAGCGGTACGTCCTCCCGCCGGCCGCCCACCTTCACGTCCAGATGCAGGCGGTTCTTGACGGACTTGCCCTCGGGCACCTGCTGGAACCAGATCCGCGGGCCCGCCCCCTCCGGGTCCACGATGGAGTCGCAGCAGTCGGAGTCGCCCAGCTCCTCCTCGGGAACACCGATGCTCAGCCAGTACTCCCGCCAGGTGGGGAAACCGCCGGGTGCCTCCTCCGGCGTGTACCGCAGCGCCGCGGCCCAGAAGCGCACCTGCGCCGCCGGATCCGCGCAGTCGACCGTCAGCTGGAACGCGACCATGGGCAGTCCCTCCCGGGGATACGGCCGGCCCGAGGCGGTGCCGGTGACCGCCATGCTCCCCCACGGCACCGACAACGGCCGCGGCCGTCACGTCCGCCGCCGGATCAGCCGGCGGACTCCAGGCGGAAACCGACCTTCAGCCCGACCTGGTAGTGGCCGACCTGCCCGTTCTCGAAGTGGCCGCGGACCTGGGTGACCTCGAACCAGTCCAGGTTGCGCAGGGTCTCCGACGCGCGGGCGAGCCCGTTGCGAATGGCCGCGTCGATGCTCTCCTCCGACGAGCCGACGATCTCGGTCACCCGGTAGGTGTGGTCGGTCATGGCGGTCTCCTTGGGCCGTGGGGCGGATCGCTCCCTCCACCGTGCCTCACGGCCCGTCCCCCCGCGAGGGGAGGCGACAGCCGCGGCGCGTTAGCGGGCGGCGGTCGCCGGGAAGGCGTCCTTCATGGCCAGGGCCAACGACGAGGTCGAAGCCCTGCTCCATGAGTACGCCGACCTCATCCGGATCACCGGGGGCGACGCCTTCAAGGCGCGCGCCTACGAGAAGGCCGCCCGCGCCATCGGAGGCCACCACCAGGACGTCTCGCGGCTCGACGGCAAGGCGCTGCGCGAGATCCCCGGCGTCGGCAGGTCCGTCGCCGAGAAGGTCGCCGAGTACCTGGGCACCGGTGCGGTCTCGGCCGTCGAGGAGCTGCGGGCCAGGATCCCGCCGGGCGTCCGGGAGATGACCGCGATCCCCAGCCTCGGTCCCAGACGCACGATGACGCTCTACAAGGAGCTGCACATCGCCTCCGTGCGCGAACTGGCCGTCGCCATCGAGCAGGAGCGGCCGCGTGACCTGCCCGGCTTCGGCCCCAGGACCGAGGAGAACATCCTGCACGGCATCGGCCTGATGCAGTCCTCCGGCGGCCGGGTCCCCCTGAACGTGGCCACCGAGGTCGCCGAGGAGGTCGTCGCCGCCCTGTCGGAGGTCACCGGCTGCCGGCGCTGCGCCTTCGCGGGGTCCCTGCGCCGGATGCGGGAGACGATCGGCGACGTCGACGTCCTCGTCGCCGCCGCGCGGTCCGCCCCGTTCATGGAGGCGTTCACCCGACTGCCGTACGCCGCCGAGACCGTCGTGCGCGGTGAGAAGAAGACCTCGATCCGTACGACCAAGGGCCTCCAGGTGGACCTGCGGGTGGTGCCGCCGGACTCCTGGGGTGCCGCGCTGCAGTACTTCACCGGCTCCAAGGCGCACAACATCCGCACCCGAGAACTGGCCGTCCACCACAAGCTCAAGCTCTCCGAGTACGGACTCTTCGACGCCGGGACCGGGGAGCTGATCGTCTCCCGCACCGAGGAGGAGGTGTACGCGCGGCTCGGCCTGCCGTGGATACCGCCGACGCTGCGCGAGGACCGCGGGGAGATCCAGGAGGGGCTGGCGGGTGGACTCCCGGAGCCGGTGGACATCCGCGACGTCCGCGGCGACCTGCACACCCACACCGACCTCACCGACGGTCTCGCCGGCCTGGAGGAGATGGTCGAGGCCGCCGCGGCCCGCGGCTACACCTACTACGCCGTCACCGACCACGCGCCCGACCTGGCCATGCAGCGGATGACGGACGAGAAGATCCTCGCCCAGCGCGAACGCGTCCGGGCCCTGGACCGCGCCCACCGCGGTATGCGCGTCCTGCACGGCACCGAGCTCAACATCGGCCCGGACGGCGGCCTCGACTGGCCCGACGACTTCCTGGCGGGCTTCGACCTGTGCGTCGCCTCGATCCACTCGCACTTCCGGCAGAGCCGCGAAGCCCTCACCCGGCGCCTGGTGCGGGCCGCGGAGAACCCGCACGTCAACATCATCGGCCACCCCACCACCCGGCTGCTCGGCAGGCGCCCCGCCGTCGACGCCGACTTCGACGAGGTCTTCGCCGCCTGCGCCCGCACCGGCACCGCGCTGGAGGTCAACGCCCAGCCCGACCGGCTGGACCTCGGTGACGAGCTGATCCTGCGCGCCCGCCGGCACGGCGTGCGGTTCGCCGTGGACAGCGACGCGCACTCCACGCTCCACCTGGACTTCATGCGCTACGGCGTCGGCACCGCCCAGCGCGGCCGGCTCACCAAGGACGACGTGATCAACACCTGGCCCCTCACCCGCCTGCGCCGTTTCCTGCGCAAGGAGGGCGGGACGCATCCGTGACCCCGCTCGGGGTAGGCGAGCGACAACGGACCAGATTCACGGCCAGGACATCGAGGAGAGCACGATGCTGCTGCTGGGACTTCTGCTCATGGGCGCGACAGCCGCCTTCACCGGGCTCCTGATCTCGGACAACCTTTCCGGAGGGCCCGACTACACGGTGACGATGTTCGGAACCGACATCGCCACCCTCAACACCCTCGGCGTCTTCCTCGCCGGCATCGCCCTCGGCCTGGTGTTCTGCCTGGCCGCGGGCATGGCGATGGCGGGCGCCGGGCGCTCGCGCAGCCGCCATGCCGAGCTGCGCGCCCTGCGCCGGCGGGCACGGGCACACGAGGCCGCCACCGCCGCCACCGCGGCCCCTGCCGACACCACCACCGGCGACCGGACCGCCGACACCACCACGACCACCACCGGGAAGACCACCGCCACCGTCCCCTCGCGCCGCAGTCGCATGCACCTGTTCGGACACTGAACCGCCTGCGCCGCGCGCGCGGCCGCTTCGGCCGTCCCCGTGCGGCGGACCCGTCGAAGATGCCCACCTGACCCACTGCCCCCATCCTTGGAACGGGCGAGGATCAAGGAGGCCAGGACGTGTCCACCACGAAGATCTGCTGCGTGGCCGGCGCACCCTGCTGGGTCAGTCTGATGGCGCGCGACCTGGACGTGGCGAAAGCGTTCTACGGGCCGCTGCTCGGCTGGACCTTCGAACCGGGCCCGTCGCGCTGGGGTGCGTACGAACGGGCGATGATCAACGGCACCGAGGTCGCGGGCATCGGTGCCATCGCCCGCGACTGGGAGACCTCCGTCGCCTGGACGACCTACTTCGGCGTGGAGAGCGCCGACGCGACCGCCTCCGACATCCGCGACCGCGGCGGCACGGTCGCCGTGGGCCCGCTGGACTTCGACGCCGGGCGCCTGGCGCTCGTCGCCGACTCCATGGGCGCGGCTTTCGGCATCTGGGAGGGCGAGCAGGGCCCGCCGCGCAAACTGCGCATGCACGGGGCACCCACCTGGATCGAACTGCGCACCCGTGACGCCTTCGCCGCCGCCCTGTTCTACGGCGAGGTCTTCCACTGGGACCGGCGCGGCCCCCGCTACATGGTGGAGTGGGAGAACGACCGTGTCGTGCTCTACGTGGACGGGCACAGCGTGGCGGGTATCCGGGGCGGCGGGGTCGAGGCCGCGGCCGACCCGAAGGTGCGGCCGCGCTGGCATGTGTTCTTCGCCGTCGACGACGTCGACGCGGCCGTCACCCGCGCCAAGGAACTGGGCGCCGAGATCACCGGCGAGCCCATCGACAGCGCCTACGGGCGCGTCGCCGGCATCCGCGATCCCGAGGGCGGGCTGCTGTCGCTGGTCAGCGATCACCCCTGACCGGCCGGGAGCGCCATGGAGTGGTTCACGGCCCCCGAGTACTGGCTGAGCCGCGTCGTCATCCAGCGCGGCCTCGCAGTGCTGTACTTCGTCGCCTTCACCGGCGCCGCGCACCAGTTCCGCGCCCTCATCGGCGAGCACGGGCTGCTGCCCGTGCCCCGGTTCACCGCCCGCGTCCCCTTCTCTCAGGCGCCCAGCCTCTTCCACTGGCGCTACTCCGACCGCCTCTTCGCGTCCGTCGCCTGGGGTGGCGCCGCGCTGTCCGCCGCCGTCGCCGCGGGGGCCGCCGACATGGTCCCGCTGTGGGCGGCGATGCTGATGTGGACTGCGCTGTGGCTGCTCTACCTGTCCGTCGTCAACGTCGGCCAGACCTGGTACGCGTTCGGCTGGGAGTCCCTGCTGCTGGAGGCCGGCTTCCTCGCCGTCTTCCTCGGCAACGACGACACCGGGCCCCCGGTGCTCGTCCTGTGGCTGATGCGCTGGCTGCTGTTCCGTGTGGAGTTCGGCGCGGGACTGATCAAGATGCGCGGCGACGCGTGCTGGCGCGACCTGACCTGCCTGGACTACCACCACGAGACGCAGCCCATGCCCGGCCCGCTCAGCTGGTTCTTCCACCGGCTGCCCCGGCCGGTGCACCGTGTGGAGACGGCGGCCAACCACTTCGCGCAACTCGTCGTCCCCATCGCACTGTTCACACCGCAGCCGGTCGCGAGCATCGCCGCCGCGATCGTGATCGTCACCCAGCTGTGGCTGGTCCTGTCCGGCAACTTCGCCTGGCTGAACTGGCTCACCATCGTGCTCGCCGTCTCCGCGTTCGACGGCTCCCTGCTCGCCGCGCCCCCGGCGCGGGCGGCCGCCCCGGCGCCCGGCTGGTACGAGGGACTGGTGCTCGCCGCCACCGCGCTGGTCGTCGTGCTCAGCTGGTGGCCGGCACGCAACCTGGTCTCGCGCGGCCAGATGATGAACGTCTCCTTCAACCGGCTGCACCTGGTGAACTCCTACGGCGCCTTCGGCAGCGTCAACCGCGTGCGCATGGAGGTCGTCGTCGAGGGCACCGACGCCGCAGAACCCGGGCCCGGTGCCGTCTGGAAGGAGTACGGCTTCAAGGGCAAACCCACCGACCCCCGCCGGCTGCCCCGCCAGTTCGCCCCTTTCCACCTGCGCCTGGACTGGCTCATGTGGTTCGCCGCCATCTCCTCCTCCTACGCCTGGCCCTGGTTCCTGCCGTTCGTCGGCAAGCTCCTCGACAACGACCCGGCGACCCTGCGGCTGCTGCGCGGCAATCCGTTCCCGCAGGCGCCGCCCACGCATGTGCGGGCGCGGTTGTACCAGTACCGCTTCACCGATTGGCGCACCCTGCGCAGCACCGGTGCCTGGTGGGACCGCACCTTGGTGCGCGATTTCCTCCCGCCGGTCGACCGCGACAGCTTGGGCCGCCACGGGTAGGGCAACCCCATGGCGGGTGTCAGCGGATCCGTACGCCCGCGCGGAAGACGGCGCGTATGTCGCGGAGCGAGGTGAGCCCGGCGAGCGGGTCGCCGTCGATCACGAGGAAGTCGGCGTCCGCACCGGCGCCGATGCGGCCCTTGCGGCCCCCGGCCCCGCACGCGGCCGCCGCCTGGCTGGTGACGGCTTTCAGCGCCGTCAGCGGGGACACACCGAGTGCCGCCAGCTCCATCGCGGCGTCCGGCAGGGTGCCGTGCGGTCGGTCGGGCGCCGTGCCCGCGTCCGACCCCACCGTGATCCGGGCGCCGAGCCGGGCCAGGGCCCGGTACGCGGTGTGGACGCCGTCGGCGTACGCCCCCGCCTCCCGGACCGGCGTCATGCCGACGAAGGTGCCGCTGCCCGCGATCAGGGCCTGGAGCCTCAGTTCCTCGACCGTCCCCCGGCCGCCGAGGAACGACGCGTGCTCCAGGCTGTCCGCCCCCGCGGCCAGCGCGTCCGCGATCGCCTCGGTGGCGTGGGCGTGGGCCGCCACCGGGAGGCCGAGGCGATGGGCCTCGGAGACCACGGTCCGCAGCTCCTCGCGCGTGTACTGGGCCCGGGACGGGTCCGAGCCCGGCGTGCGGGCGTCGCCGCTCGCCATGATCGTCACCAGGGAGCAGCCCCGGGCGTGCCGCTCCCGTACGGCGCCGACCAGCGCGCGCGTACCGGCCGCCGCGCCGCCCAGGAGATGACCGTGCCCTCCGGGTGTGGTGATCGGCGGCCCCGAGGCGAGGATCTCGGGCCCCAGACCGGGATCGGCGGCGGTCTCACGCGCGAGGGCCGCAGCGAGGAAGCCGCGGTCCCCGGCGTCCCTGACCGTGGTGATCCCCGCGCGCAGGGCCGTGCGGGCGGCGACACGCATGCGCGCGAGGAGCCGCTCGTCGTCCGCCGCGAGGAGCGCGCCCGCGGTGTCCGGCCCCGCGTCGAGGGCCAGATGGGCGCGGACGTCCACCAGCCCGGGCAGCAGGCACGCGTCGTCGCCCAGATCGACCAGCGGTACGCCCGGCGGGATCGTCCCCGTCCGGTCCACGGCGACGATTCGGCCGCGCCTGACGTGCACGGTCGCCGCGCCGGACAGGGTGAAGCCGTCGAACATCCGGCCCGCGCGCAGCGCGCAGGTGCCGTCGTCCGTGCCGGTTCCGGCGACGGACCGGGGCCGCGCGGGGGAGAGGGTCATGTCGCCCCCTGCGTGCGGTGGTTCATCGGGAGGGGGCCTCGCTTGCCTCGTGCGGGTGCGGATCGTGGTCGCGTGCCCTGCCGAGGCTGACAGGGGAACACACCGGCGGGCATCGGGAGGATGCCCGATCTTCCGCCGGGACACGGGCGCCCGGCGGGCCGCGGCTCGGGAGAAGTACCGAGCACCGCGCGGAAATCCCCTGGAGCGCGCCGCCCGGATCACCGAGGATGGCCCGCGAGCGGCCACGACCGGACGACCGAGGAGGCCACGGTGACGACGGGTCCCGTCCTGGAGATCGCCTGCGACGAGTCCGGGTCGGACGGCGAGAACCTCATCGGCGGCAACACCGACGTGTTCGCCCACGCCGGCGTGCGGATGGACCCCGCCGACGCGGACGCCTGCCTGCGCGAGATGCGCGACCGGATCCGCTCACCGGCCCAGGAGTACAAGGCCAACCACCTGCTCCGCGAGAAGCACCGGCCGGTCCTGGAGTGGTTCCTCGGCCCGTCGGGGCCGCTCCCGCCCGACGCCCGGGTCCACCTCACCGACAAGGCGTTCCTCGTCGTGCGCCGCGTCGCCGAGGTGCTGCTGGACGACCGGGCCGAGGCCGCACCGCTCTACCGAGAGGGCCGGGCCGCCCTCCCGGCCGCGCAGTGGCGCCGCTTCCTTGAGTCGGCCAACGACCTCGTCCGCACCCGCAACCGCGACGCCGGACCGGCGCCCGTCGACGCCTTCTTCCGCACGCTCGACGCGCTGCCCGGCACGCCTCTCGCGGCGCGCCTGCGGCACACCCGGCCCCGCGCCGAGGCGTTCCGGGCCCGCGTCGCGGACGGGCCGCCGCCGCTGCCGGAGCTCGACCCGCTGCTCCCGTCCCTGGCCCGCACCATCGGCCACTTCGGCCGCGACGGACACCCCGTCTCCGTCGTCCACGACCGGCAGAACACGCTCACCGAGGAACGCGTCCACCGGCTGGAGGCGATCCTGCCGCCGCCGTCCCGGCTCGCGTCGCTCACCCTCGTCGAGTCCCGGTCCGATCCCCGGGTGCAGCTCGCGGACTTCCTCGCCGGGGTGGCCCGCAAGATCGCCTCGGACGCCCTGGGCGGCCGCGCCGACACCCCGCTCACCGCTCTGCTCCGCCCGCACGTGGACCCGCACTCCCTGTGGGCCGACGAGCCCAGCCGGAAACTGCTGCTCAGCCCCGCCACGGAGTCGGGCGGACCTCGAAACCCGTGAGGCCCTCGGGCTCCTCCTCGCGGACGGTGACCCGGTCCACGATCGACAGGGGAGACCCCTCGTGCGCCCATTCCACCATCCGGCCGACCGCGTCGGCGGGGCCCTCGAAGACCGATTCCACCGTGCCGTCGGGCAGGTTGCGGACCCAGCCGCTCACCCCCTCCTCCAGCGCCGTCTGCCGGCAGGTGTCACGGAAGTACACGCCCTGCACGTCACCGGAGACGAGCACACTGCGCCGGATCACGACGGCCTCACCCCGCGGACCGCCGCGGTGAAGGCGTCGGCGTCCAGGACGGCCGCGCCGCCCGGGTCGTTGTTGAAGTAGACGAACACGTCGGAGTCCTTCGGCCAGGTGTCCGCGATGCGGTGGGCCCACGTGGTGAGCGCCCGCGCACCGTACCGCGGCCAGGGACGGGCGATGCCCTCATGGAACCGCACGTAGCCCCAGTCCGCCGTGCGCCACAGCGGGGTCGCGGGGCGGGCCCGCCGGTCGGCCCAGCACAGCGCGACACCGCGCCGCTCCAGCAGGGCCCGGATCTCCGGCGTCCACCACGAGGGGTGCCGGGGCTCGACCGCCACCCGCACCTCGCGCGGGAAGCACCGCAGGCACCCGTCGAGCACGCGCCCGTCCGCGCGCAGGTTGGGCGGCAGCTGGAGCAGCACCGGACCGAGCCGGTCGCCGAGCCCCTCGGCGTGCGTCAGCAGCCGGCGCACCGGCTCCTCGGGATCGCGCAGCCGCTTCATGTGCGTCAGGTACCGGCTGGCCTTGACCGCCACGACGAACCCGTCGGGGGTGTGCTCGCGCCACGCGGCGAAGGTGTCCCGCGACGGGAGGCGGTAGAACGCGTTGTTGCTCTCCACCGTCGGGAAGTGCCGGGCGTACTCCTCCAGCCACAGCCGCTGCGGGACCTCCGGCGGGTACAGGACCTCTCGCCAGTCCTTGTACTGCCACCCGGACGTTCCGACGAGCACGGGCATCGCGCGGTCCCTGCCGTTTGCTTGCTGGACATATTCAGGGTAGGCCGTAAGGAGTCCCGCATGTCCCGCCCGCGGGGGTGAACCATGCACTTCACAGATCGCGCGGATGCCGGACGGCAGCTGGCCGGGAGGCTGCGGCATCTGGAGGACCACAACCCCGTCGTGCTCGGCCTGCCACGCGGCGGCGTCGTCGTCGCCTACGAGGTGGCCCAGGCCCTGCACGCGCCCCTGGACGTCATCGTGGTCCGCAAACTCGGCGTCCCCTACCACCGCGAACTCGGCTTCGGCGCCATCGGCGAGGGCGGCGCCCGGGTGCTCAGTGACGACATCGTGCGGATGAGCCATGTCTCCCCGGACGACATCGACACCGTCGAGCGGCACGAGGAGGCCGAGCTGTCCCGGCAGGCGCACCGCTTCCGCGACGGGCGGCCGGGCACGGAACTGGCCGGCCGCACGGTCGTCGTCGTGGACGACGGCGTCGCCACGGGTGCCACCGCGCTGGCCGCCTGCGCCGTGGCCCGCACCCGCGGCGCCGCACGCGTCGTGCTGGCCGTGCCGGTGGCCGCGTCGCAGGCGATGCCCGCGCTGCGCGCCGCGGCCGACGACGTGGTGTGCCTGTCGGTGCCGCCCGTGTTCTTCGCGGTCGGGGAGTGGTACCACGACTTCTCGCAGACCCAGGACGACGAGGTCTCGGGCCTGCTGAAGCAGGCCGTGGCCCGCGGCCCCCGGACCACCGACGTCGAGGTGGAGACCGCCGGGGTGCGGCTGGCCGGCACGCTCACCATGCCCGCCGACGCGCGCGCCGTGGTGGTCTTCGCCCACGGAACGGGCAGCGGCCGGCACAGCCCCCGCAACCGCGCCGTGGCCGCCGCCCTGAACCAGACCGGGCTGGGCACGCTCCTGTTCGACCTGCTGACCCCCGCGGAGGAGACCGACCGGGCCAATGTCTTCGACGTGGAACTGCTGGCCGAACGCCTCACCGGCGTCACCCGCTGGGCCCGCCGGGAGAACCTGCCCGTCGCCTACTTCGGCGCGAGCACCGGCGCCGCCGCCGCGCTGCGGGCCGCCGCCGACCCCGGGGCCGAGGTCTCCTCCGTGGTCTCCCGCGGCGGCCGCCCGGATCTCACCGGCCCCGGGCTCCGCACGGTGCGCGCCCCCACCCTGCTCATCGTGGGCGGCCGCGACGACACCGTCCTGGAACTGAACCGCCGCGCCCAGGCGGAGCTCACCTGCCCCAGCCTGCTGCATGTCGTCCCGGGAGCCACGCATCTGTTCGAGGAACCCGGCGCACTCGACGAGGTCGCACACCTGGCGCGTGACTGGTTCTCCGGACACCTTCCTGCGACGCCCGGCCCGTGACCGTACCCTGAGGTCAAAGGGCTCGGACGGCACGGGAGGACGTTCATGAGCAGTACGGTGACCATGCTGGACTCATTGCCGCTGCACCACCGACGGGTCTTCCTGGAGCACGCCAAGCGGGTGAGTTTTCCGCAGAACTGGCGGATCTTCGACGAGGGCAGGTTCGCCGACCGCTTCTGGGTCGTGGAGTCCGGCGCCGTCTCCCTCGACATGGACGTGCCCGGCCGCGGCCCGGTCTCCGTGGACACTCTCGGCCCGGGCGAACTGGTCGGCTGGTCCTGGCTGTTCCCGCCCTACCGCTGGCAGCTCGCCGCGCACGCGCTGGGCACGGTGGGCGCGTACGAGTTCGTCGCGGCCGAGGTCCGCGAGCTGTTCAAGGACGATCCCGTGCTCGGCCAGGCCGTGGTGCTCGCCGCCGCCCAGACGATCGCGCAGCGGCTCGGCGCGGCGCGCGCCCGGATGGTCGACCTGTACGGGCCCCGTCTGCAGGAGCACTCCTAGCCCCTGCGGGCCACCACACAGAGGACAATCCGGACGGGCGGGCCGCGCCGCGGCTGCATAGCCTGACAGCGTGAGCCGCCACGAGCCCCCCGTTCCCCGCCCCGTCCTCGGGCCGGCACGGGGCTGGCTGCACGCCCTCGGCGTCGTCGTCGCCGGTTTCGCCGTCATGCTGGTCGTCGCCGCCCTCGGGCTCTGGCTCGCGGGCGCCTCGGAACTGCCGCAGGGCGCCTTCGTCCCCGTCATAGCCGCGACCGTGGTCATGGCCGTCGGCGGACGGGTCGCCCTGGACGGCGGCGCGGGCTTCATCGCCGAGACGCAGGCGGGCATCACCGCCGTCCCGCTCTCCGTGGCGCTGGCGGGGGCCCTCGTGACCGCCTACGCGTTCCTGCGGCCCCTGCGGTCCCACGCCGCGTTGTCGGGCGGCCACCTGCTGTGGCTCGTCCTGCGAACCGCCCTGCTGTGGATCGTCGCCCTGCTGCTGATCGCCTTCGGCGCCCGGCACAGCTTCGCCCTCACCGCGGGTAACGAGTACCTCGACGAGATCGCCCAATTGCTGGGCACCACCCCGACCGTCGGCTTCCACGCCCTCGTCGGCACCACCGTGGGACTGGGCCTGCTGTGGCTGGTCGTCGTCCTCCTGCTGGCCCTCGCCGTGTCCCGGCGCGTCCCGCTGCCGCCCCGGCTCGGGCCGCCCCACGCCGCGGTGCGGCCCGCCGCCCGCGCGATGACCGCGGTGCTCCTGGCGTACGTCGTCGCGGCGCTGATCGCCGCCCTGGTCACGGCCGACACCCGGACGGACGCGGGCGAGACCCTCGCCGTCGTCTTCCTCGGACTGCCCAACCTCGCCTGGCTCGCCTTCGGACTGGGCCTCGGCGCGAGCTGGCACGGCCATGTGAAGGGCGCCCTCGGACTACCGGTGCCCGAGCCGCTCGCCCGGGTCCTGCGCACCGGCGGCGACGGCGACGTCACCCTCGACCTCGCCTCCCTCACCCGGCAGGACGGCCGCGCCTGGTGGCTCCTCGTGGCCGCCGCCGTCGCCATGCTCGCCGCCGGCTGGGCCTCCGCCCGCCGCGCCCCTCCGGGCGCGGGGCACCTCCGCAACGCCGTCCGCCTGGCGCTGGCCGCCGCGGCCGCCATGCTGCTGGTCGGCCTCCTCACCTGGATCGACGCCCACTACGGCCTCTCCCTCTTCGGCATCGGCGACCCCTCGGACACCGGCGGCCTCGGCGGCTCCGTCGTCCTCGTCCCCGACCTGGCCGCCGCGGTCGGCCTAGCCGCGGCATGGGGCGCGGTGACCGGCTTCCTCGGCAGCCTCGCCGCGCGAGCGCGGCGCGACCGGAGACCTCGCCCCCCGCGGTGACGGGCTTGCGTGCGCCTGGCGGCCTTCCCCTGCCGGCACGGCGTCGGGGGTGCCCCGGGCACTGGCGGCTCCGTCGTCGGCGGTTGACCTTGCTGCGGTGTGGGGTGCCGTCACCGCCGTGCGGGCGTGGCGCCGCCGGGGGGCCCGCCCGCCCGGGCCAATACCTGCGTATGACGGCTGGCTTCTGCGGGCGCGGCACGGGCGACGCCTCGGGCACCGCTGGCCTCGGCGGTTTCGTGATCCGCGTCCTCGACCTGGGGGCCGCGTTCGGCGTTGCCGGGGCGTGAGGTGTCGTGACCGGTCTTCTCGGCAGCCTCGCCGTGCGGGGCGCGCCGCAGGGCCGGATAGCGGGGCATGGATGGGGGCCCGTCCGCCGAGGTGGCAGGTCGTCGGGCGTGTCTGCGCACGGCGGCCGGCTTCTGCCGCCCCGGCCTCGGCGGCTCCGTCGGCGGTTGGCCGTGCTGCGGTGTGGGGTGCCGTCACCGTCGTGCGGGCGTGGCGCCGCCGGGGCGGATCGAGGGACGGCCGGGGCCGCCTGCTCAGGCTTACCCGCGTATGGCTGCTTGCCTCTGCCGACGCGGCACCCGCGACCCCTCTGGCACCGGCGGCTCCGTCGTTTGTGGTCGGCCCTGCGGCGGGGCCCGATCGCAGCACGCCGAGGCGCACCGCCCACCGCGGTGACGGGCCTACCTGCGCCGGGCGGCCTTCGCCTGCCGGTGCGGCATCCGGGACGCCTCGGGCACCGCCGGTCTCGGCGGTTTCGTGATCCGCGTCCTCGACCTGGGGGCCGCGTTCGGCGTTGCCGGGGCGTGAGGTGTCGCGACCGGTCTTCTCGGCAGCCTCGCCGTGCGGGGCGCGGCGCACGGCGGCCGGCTTCTGCCGCCCCGGCCTTGGCGGCTCCGTCGTTTGTGGTCGGCCCTGCGGCGGGGCCCGATCGCAGCACGTCGAGGGGCTGGCCCACAGCGGTGACGGGCCTACCTGTGCCGGGCGGCCTTCGCCTGCCGGTGCGGCATCCGGGACGCCTCGGGCACCGCCGTGCGGGCGCAGTGCCGGCCCGCCGGATCCCGGGGCGGGAGACCCCGCCCGCCGGGGCGGACGGGCCGACGGCCTACCGGCGCATCACGGTCGGCTCCTGGCGGCGCAGGAGGCGGGCGACGACGAAGGCCATGACGACCGACAGGGCGGCCATCGCGCCCATGTCCAGGGCCCACACCCAGGGGTCGGGCCGGAACAGCGGGTCGGAGGTGATGCGGCCCGGGACCAGGGCGCCCAGATCGAGCGTCGCGGCCATCGCCGCGAGTCCCCAGCGCGCGGGCACCAGCCAGGAGAACTGCTCCAGCCCCGGCACCCCGTGCAGTTTCAGCAGCGCGCCGCAGAAGACAACCTGCACGAGGGCGACGAGCACCAGCAGCGGCATGGTCACCTCCTCCTTGCGCACCAGCGCCGAGACGACCAGGCCGAGCATCATCGACGTGAAGGCCAGTAGTGCCGCGGCCGCCGTGATCTCCAGCAGCGGGCTGGTGAAGACCCCGCTGCCGCCGCCCGGTCTGAGCCGGGCCCCGACGAGCGCGACCATCGTCAGGACGACCGCCTGGACGACCGTGATCAGCCCCAGCACCGCGATCTTGGAGCAGAGATAGGCCGACCGGGACAGGCCGACCGCCCGCTCCCGCCGGTAGATCACCCGTTCCTTGACCAGTTCGCGCACCGCGTTGGCGGCGCCCGTGAGCACCGCGCCGACACACAGGATCAGCAGCACGTTGAGCGTGTTCTGCTGCGTCAGCGCGCCGCCGGCCAGGGCGCGGGCCATGCCCCCCATGACGAACGGCAGCGCGACCATGATCGCCAGGAAGGTGCGGTCGGCCGCGAGCGACGCCGTGTAGCGGCGCACCAGCGTCCACCACTGGCCGCCCCAGTGCTGGGGCTTGGGCGGTGCCACGGCCGGGCGGGAGGTGGGGCCGGGCGGCTCCATCTGCTCCATCGCGTCGGTGACGTACTCGTCGTGCAGCGTGGAGGACTCGTACTGGCCCGCCCAGTCCCGCCGCCGTTCGTTCTCGAACGCCTCGAAGGCCTCCGGCCACTGCCGGAAGCCGAAGAACGGCAGTGTCTCGTCCGGCGGTCCGTAGTACGCCATGCGTCCGCCCGGCGCCATGACGAGCAGCCGGTCGCAGACCTCCAGGCTGAGCACGCTGTGGGTCACCACGACCACCGTGCGGCCGTCGTCGGCGAGCCCGCGCAGCATCGTCATCACCGAGCGGTCCATGCCCGGGTCCAGCCCCGAGGTCGGCTCGTCCAGGAAGAGCAGGGACGGCTTGGTCAGCAGTTCCAGCGCCACGCTCACGCGCTTGCGCTGGCCGCCGGAGAGGGTGTGGACGGGCTGGCCGGCACGGGCCCGCAACCCGAGTTCGGCGATCACCTCGTCGACCCGGGCCTCCCGTTCCTCCCGGGCGGTGTCACCGGGGAAGCGCAGCTCGGCGGCGTACAACAGGGCGCGACGGACGGGCAGTTGGAGATGCAGGATGTCGTCCTGCGGCACGAGGCCGATGCGCTGGCGCAGATCGGCGTACTCGCGGTACAGATCGCGGCCGTCGTAGAGCACCGTGCCCCGGTCCGCCGGGCGCAGCCCCGTCAGCGCGTTGAGCAGCGTCGACTTGCCGGAACCGCTGGGGCCCACGACGGCGAGCAGGCTCTTCTCGCCGACGGGGAAGGAGATGTTGTCCAGCAGCGTCCTGCTGCCGCCCTCCACCGTCACCGACAGGTCGCGGACGCACAGCGACACCTCGCCGGTGTCGGTGAACTGCTGGAGCTTGTCGCCCACCAGCCGGAAGACCGCGTGGCCGACGTCGATGATGTCGCCCTGGTGCACCGTCGCCCGCTCCACGGGCTGGCCGTCCAGATAGGTGCCGTTGTGGCTGTGCAGGTCGACGATCTCGTAGCCGCCGCCGGCCAGCGCCCGCAGTTCCGCGTGGTGCTGGGAGACCAGCAGGTCCTCGACGACCAGGTCGTTGTCGGGCGCACGCCCGATGTGGATCGTGTCGTCGGGCAGCGGCCGCACCGACGTCGGCTGCCGGAACGTGCCGGTCGCCAGCGGCGAGGCGATCGGGGGCGGCCGGTAGACCGGTGCGGCCGAGGCCCGGGTCAGCCGGGCCCACGGCCCGGTCAGCGGATGGCCGAAGCGGACGACACTGCCCGCGCCCACACCCCACTGGCGGACGTACCTGCCGTCCGCGAAGGTGCCGTTGGAACTCCCGGCGTCCTCCAGGACCCACTGCCCGGCGACCGTGCGCAGGACGGCGTGGTGCCACGAGACACGGGGGTCGTCGAGGACGATGTCGCTGTCCGGATCACGGCCGACGCGGTACATCCTGCCCGGGACCAGGACCAGGGTGTCCCCGGCGGTCTCCAGCACGAGTTCGGGCGCGGACGGCGCGAGTCGGCGCTCAGCCACACCGTCGATCGTAGTCGCGCGCCGCCCGTCCCGCCCGGCCGCGCGGCCTCACCACTCGGTCGGCGCGTAGTCCTTGAGGAAGACCCCGTGCAGGTCCTCGCCCAGTTCGCCGCGGACGATCGGGTCGTAGACCCGGGCCGCGCCGTCGATGAGGTCGAGCGGGGCGTGGAAGCCCTCGTCGGCGAGCCGGGACTTCTCCGGGTGCGGCCGCTCGTCGGTGATCCAGCCGGTGTCGACGCTGGTCATCAGGATGCCGTCGGTCTCCAGCATCTCCCGCGCGCTGGTGCGGGTCAGCATGTTAAGGGACGCCTTGGCCATGTTGGTGTGCGGGTGGCCGGGGCCCTTGTAGCCGCGGCTGAACTTGCCCTCCATGGCGGAGACGTTCACCACGTAGGTGCGGCGCGCGGGTGAGGCGGCCATGGCAGGGCGCAACCGGCTGACCAGGATGAACGGGGCGGTCTCGTTGCACAGCTGCACTTCGAGCATCTCGACCGGGTCGACCTCGCCGACCGCGCGGCTCCAGCTGTTCTCCGCGTCCAGGTCGGGGATCAGGCCGCCGGCGTCGATCGCGGTGCCCGCCTCGATCCGGGCGAGCGAGGCCGAACCGCTGACCAGCGCCAGCTCCGTGACCTCCTGGGCGCGCGCCGCGCCGTCCCGGCGCGGGCCGGGCAGGGCCGGCTGGGCGCCGCTCCCGAACGTGCCGAGGACCTCGGAGACGGGCAGTTCACCGGCGGGCAGCGGCGCCGACTCGGCGGCCACCAGCTCGGCGTACGCCTGCGGGGAACGGCGCACGGTCTGCGCCGCGTTGTTGATCAGGACGTCGAGCGGGCCCTCGGCGGCGACCGAGTCGGCCAGTGCCACGACCTGGGCCGGGTCGCGCAGGTCGATGCCGACGATCTTCAGCCGGCTGATCCACTCGTCGCTGTCGGGCATCGCCTTGAAGCGGCGGATCGCGTCGGCCGGGAAGCGCGTGGTGATCGTCGTGTGCGCGCCGTCACGCAGCAGGCGCAGCGCGATGTACATGCCGATCTTCGCCCGGCCGCCGGTCAGCAGCGCGCGCCGGCCGGTCAGGTCGGTGCGGGCGTCGCGGCGGGCGCGGTTGAAGGCGGCGCACGACTGGCACAGCTGGTGGTAGAAGGCGTCCACCTCGACGTAGCGCTGCTTGCACACGTAGCAGGAGCGCGGCCGCTGCAGCACGCCCGCGATCTCGCCCAGCGTCGACGAGGAGGGCAGCAGCCCCTGGGTCTCGTCGTCGATGCGCTCCGCCGAGCCGGTCGCGGTGGCCTCGGTGACGAACTTGTCGTGGGCGGTCTTGGACGCCCGCCGCTCCTGGCGGCGGCGCTGCTTCACGGTCCGGTAGATGCCCGCCGTGGCCTTGCGGACGGTGATCGCGTCCGGGTGGTCCACCGGCAGGTCGTCCAGTTCCCGCAGGACGCCGAGGCACAGCTCCAGACGCTCCGGGTCGATGCCGGGGACGCCCTCCCACGTCGTTGCCGTGCCCTGCTCGTTCTCGGTCGCCGTCATGCCCGCCGTCGTCCCCGGTTCGTGTGTTCCCGCTGCTTCCTGGGGAACTGTACGAAACGCGGCGGCGGACGGCCAAAAACTCGGCGGCCTTGAGGACTTTGGTCCCGTGCTCCCACGCCGCGCGGTCGCTCCGCGTGACCGCTCACGTGACGTGACGGCCGCCGGGCGCGGGATCACTCGAGGGGCGCGGTGGCCTCGCTCTCGTACGCGTAGTCCCAGGGCTCGTCGGCCATGTGCTCCAGGCGCTTGTAGAAGGCCGCACTGTCGGGCCACGCCTGGTGCAGCCCGGCGTCCTGCACGGTGATCGCCATCGGGTCGTACAGGATGCCCTCGGGGGGCGGGCCCCCGGCTACCAGGGCGATGCCGAGTGTGAGACCGTCCCCGGGGCCGCCGTGGAGTCGGATCCTGGTGGTCATGGAGTCACCTCCTGATCCCATGATCTCTCGGGATCGCCCGTGGGGGGAGGTTTGGTGAAGAAGCCCCGTCCCGCCCGGCCTCGGCCGGACAGTGCGTGAGAGATCGGTTACGTTACGCTCCCGGCCCGCTCCAACCCCACGAGGAGCACGTGTGCGTGCCTTCAGTCTGCCCGCACTGGTCCCCGCGACCCATGTCGGCGGGCTCGCCGACGTCGTGTTCGAGGACGCGGCGCGGGTGCCGGACGAGGTGCGGATGGGCCGCAAGGAGGACGGCCGGTGGCAGGACGTGACCGCCGCCACGTTCCGTGACGAGGTCATGGCGCTGGCGCGGGGGCTGCTCGCGCACGGCGTGCGCTTCGGCGACCGGGTCGCGATCATGTCGCGGACCCGGTACGAGTGGACCCTCTTCGACTTCGCCCTGTGGACGATCGGGGCCCAGCCGGTGCCGGTCTACCCGACCTCCTCGGCCGGGCAGCTGCGCTGGATCCTGCACGACACCGGTGCGGTCGGCTGCGTGCTGGAGCACGAGGACCACGCCATGACCCTCGGCTCGGTGATCGAGCACCTGCCCGCCGTGACGCGGGTCTGGCAGCTGGACAACGGGGCCGTCAAGCAGCTCATGGCGGACGGCGAGCGGATCGGCGAGGACGTGGTGCACCGGCACCGGCTGGCGGTCACCCCCGACGCCGTCGCCACCGTGATCTACACCTCGGGGACCACCGGCCGCCCGCGCGGCTGCGTGCTCACCCACGGCAACTTCATGGCCGAGTGCGACAACGTCATCGCCCACTGGCGGACGATCTTCGAGACCGGCACCGCGGAGCCGCCCTCGGTGCTGCTCTTCCTGCCGCTGTCGCACGTCTTCGGCCGCATGATCCAGATCTGCGCGGTCCGGGCCGGGGTGCGGCTGGGCCACCAGCCGGACATGTCGGCGGCCGCGCTGCTGCCCGATCTCGCCGACTTCCGGCCGACGTTCATGCTCGCCGTCCCGTACGTCTTCGAGAAGGTCTTCAACGCCGCGCGGTCCAAGGCCGAGGAAGGCGGCAACCTCGGCGTCTTCGACCGGGCCGCCGACGTCGCGGTGCGCTTCGCCGAGGCCCGCGAGCGACGCGCCTTCGGCACCGGCCCCGGGCCGAGCGCGGCGCTGCGCGTCCTGCACCGGATCTACGACCGGCTGGTGTACGCCAGGGTGCGCGAGGCCCTGGGCGGCCGGGTCCGCAACGCGGTCAGCGGCGGCTCGACGATGGGGCGCCGGCTGGGGCTGTTCTTCGAGGGCGCGGGCGTGACGGTCTACGAGGGGTACGGACTGACCGAGTCCACCTCCGCCGCCACCGCCAACCCACCCGGCAAGGTGCGCTACGGCACGGTCGGGCACCCCGTGCCCGGCACCTCGGTGCTGATCTCCGAGCAGGACGAGATCCTGCTGCGCGGCCCGACGGTCTTCTCCGGCTACCTCGGCGACCCGCAGGGAACCGCCGAGGCGCTGCGCGAGGGCTGGCTCGCCACCGGCGACCTCGGTTTCCTGGACGAGCAGGGGTATCTGACCATCACCGGCCGCAAGAAGGAGATCATCGTCACGACCAGCGGCAAGAACCTCTCGCCCGCGGTCCTGGAGGAACGCGTCCGCGAGCACCCGCTGATCGAGCACTGCCTGGTCATAGGCAACGACCGGCCCTACGTCACCGCGCTGGTGACCCTCGACGGCGAGGCCGCCGCACGCTGGCTGCGGCTGCGCGGCAGGCCCCCGGCCGGGCTGCGCGAGCTGGTGCGCGACCCGGAGGTGGAGGCGGAGGTGCGGCGCGCGGTGTCGGCGGCCAACACGCGGGTGTCGAAGGCGGAGTCGATCCGTGCCTTCCGCGTGCTGGCCGCCTCCTTCACCGAGGAGGAGGGTCTGGTCACCCCGTCGCGCAAGCTCGTCCGCCGGGCCGTCGAGGAGGCCTACGCTGCCGAGATCGACGCGATGTACGGGCGCTGAGCGGCGCCGGGGGCGTCACGGCTTGGGGAGCGTGCACCCCGCCAGGCCGAGATTGAACTGGTTCCCGGTGGTCACGCACGCGCCGATCCCGTACGTCTCCTCGGCGTAGTTGATGCCCTGGCGGACCGTGACCGTGCCGTTCTGGTCCACCTCGCAGGGGTTGTTGAGGGTGCAGCGGCCGCCGTCCTCGTTGCCCGTGTTGTTGATCGCCACGACCTTGCCGGTCGAGGTGTCGATCACCGGTGAACCGGAGGTGCCGCCGATGGTGTTGCACGCGGAGGTGTAGCGGACCGAGTCCTTCCAGGTCCAGTCGCCCTCCTTGAGCCGGTAGACGAAGCCGTCGATGTTGCAGGTGTAGATGGTCTTCCAGTAGCCGGAGACCACCTTGATCGCGGCGCCTTGCACGGGATGGGCGGCCGAGAGCTCCAGCGCGGAGATGCCGTAGGAGGACTGGATCTGCGCGTAGGTGCGGTTGAGTTGGTACACCGAGATGTCGGTGTCGGTCATCGTCGCGTAGGCGAGCTTGGTGGCCCGCAGCGTGGCGACGTTGCGGCCCGAGGCGTTGAGCAGCCCGAAGGTGCGGGTCGAGGACTGGTTGAGCAGCACCTCGCCGGGGTCCAGGAAGCCGCTGGTGAGGCAGTGGCCGTTGGAGAGCACCAGAGCGGGGTCGGTGGACGCCGAGGCCGGGAAGCGGATGAGTGAGCCGGAGCAGTTGCTGAGCGACACCGTGCCGGCGAAGTTCACGGTGACCGCGGCGGGCGCGGCCGGCGCGGCGTTGCGCACACCGGTGGCGTCCCGGCTCGTGGCCGAGGCGGGCGCGGTGGACAACCCGAGGCAGGCGACTGCCGCGAGGGCGGTCAGAACGGCCGCCAGGGCACCTCTGAGAGGTCGTTTCATGTGGGGGGTCCTCTCGAGACCGAAGTTCTTTCGGTTTTGGCATGGACATTGTCATGACTCGAGAGGGACCGGACAAGAGGGCATGGCGCAGCCCCAACCCGGGGGCCGGCGGCGGCCGTTGCGCACGACGCGACGGTGCCCGTCCCCCCGGGGGCGGGGACGGGCACCGTGGGATTCGCGGGCGCTGGGCGTCAGGGGAGGCTCGCGGCCGGCTCGGCCGCTTGCACGACGGGGGACGGGATGACGACCGGCGGCGCCACCTCGACGACCTCGATCACCTCGGCCGACGCCGGTACCGGTACCGGCAGCAGCTCGGGCTGCCGTGCGGCGGGCACCTCGACCCGGTGCGCCGCCCGGTCCGCCGCGAGGGCGAGGGCGCGGCGGTCGGGCCACGTGCCCGCGGGGATCGCGGGGAGCACCGACACCTCGGCGTTCAGCCCGCGGCCCGCCACCACCCGGTGCACCGAGTCCATCAGCGTGTCCTCCCCGACGAACGCCGGGGCCATGCTGCGCGACCCGTCCGCCAGCCGGTAGTGGATCCGGATGGGCTGCACGTCGGCACCCGCGTCCACCGCCGCCTGGAACAGCGCACGGCGGTAGCGGCCCTCCTCACGGCCGCACCAGGTGCTGCCCTCCGGGAAGGCGACGACCGTGGCCCCGCCGCGCAGCGCCTCCCGCACTTCGCCGACGGTGTCCGGCAGGGTCCGGAACCGCTCGCGGTCGATGAAGATCGTCCGGCCGAGCACGCACAGCGGGCCGAGCACAGGCCAGCCCCGGATCTCCGACTTGGCGACGTTGCGTCCCGGGAGGACGGAGGCGATCAGCAGGATGTCCATCCAGGACACGTGGTTGGCGACCACCAGCAGCCCCCGGCCGCGCTCGCGCGCCGCCGGTGGGACCGGCACCCGGACCTCCATGCCGAAGGCCGTCACCACCGACCGCATCCACGTGCGGACCAGGGAGTCGCGCAGCGCCGGAGGGCAGAGCACGGCCACCGGGACGGCCAGGACGATCCCGATCAGCAGCACCACGGCCACGGTGACGTAGCGCACCGTCCGGCGCAGCCGGCCCACCAGGGGACCTTCGCCGGTCACGCAGGCCTGCGGGGTGCAGGGCGAGACCGGCGACCACCATGTCGCGGCCATCAGGAGCTTCCGAGGGAGCCGAGCGAACCGATTGCGCCGAAGTGGCGCAGGTAGCGCTCGTCCGTGCGCTCCAGCGACAGCAGGATGAACAGGTCGGCGACACCGAACTCCGGGTCGTAGGCGGGCTCGCCGCAGATCCAGGCGCCCAGCCGCAGGTAGCCGCGGAGCAGCGCGGGCAGCGCGGCACGGGCCGGGCGGGTCAGGCCCGTCGGGTCCCAAGGGCGGTGCGGGGTGACCCGGTACTCCTCGGGGGCCATGTACTTGGCCGAGACCCGGTCCCAGACGCCGGCCGCTGTCGAGCCGCCGTCGGCGAGCGGCACCGAGCAGCAGCCGGCCAGCCAGTTGTGGCCGGTGGTCGCCATGTAGCGGGTGATGCCGCCCCACATCAGCGCGACGACGGCACCGTCGCGGTGGTCGGGGTGCACGCAGGAGCGGCCGACCTCGACGAGGTCGTGCTGGATCGGGGCGAGCCGGGCGAGGTCGAACTCGCTCTCGGAGTAGGTGCGCCCCGCGCGGCGGGCGTTGGCGGGGGTCAGCAGCCGGTAGGTGCCCACCACGTCGCCGGTGTGGTCGTCCTTCACCAGCAGGTGGTCGCAGAAGGCGTCGAGGGCGTCGACGTCCAGGCCCGGTTCGGGCGTGTCCAGCACGGCGCCCATTTCCCCGGCGAACACCTGGTGCCGCAGACGCTGCGCGGCCCGCACCTCGGCCTCGTCCTGGGCGAGGCTCACCGAATAGCGGGGGCGTTCGACGACGTTGTCGACAACGGGAGCGAGTTCGTACGAAGCGGTCATGGCGCGATTCCCTGGTCAGGGGGACGGGGACACCCCTATCTGTCCCGTCGGCGCCTTGCCTTGGCATGTCCTTTGCGGAGAGTGGAGATGTGCGCTCGCTGAATCACTGGGGGCGCGGTGCCGTTCGGTGCCGCTTCACCCGGAAAGCGCGCCCAAGCGGCCTTCGAGCAGCAGCAGCAGTTCGCCGAGGATTTCGGCCAGCTCGTGGCGCCGTCCGTCCGGCAGCCCGGACAGCAGACCCTCCTCGTACGCGAGCTGCTCCGGGAGCAGGCGGTCCACCAGCGCCAGGCCGGTGGGGGTCAGCCGCAGGTGCGAGACCCGGCGGTCGCGGTCGTCCGGCCGGCGCCCGATCAGGCCGCGCTCCTCCAGCACCTTGATCCGCTTGGTGACCGCCGCCCCCGACGCGAAGGTTTCACGTGCCAGACGTCCGGGCGTCAGTTCGCCGCCGACGCGGCGCAGCGCGCAGAGGATGTCGTACTCCGGTCGGGTGAGGCCTTCGCGGTTCAGTGGCGCGTCGACGGCGAGTTGCAGGAGCGCGGTACTCCGGTTCAGGCGCCCGATCACGGCGACGGGCGCGAAGTCCAGCTCCGGGTGCACGCCCTGCCACTGGCGCAGCACCGTCGCGACGGCGTCCTCCACGCGCGATGTCCTTCCCTCGTACGCCGGCGGCTCCGGCGGCGTCCGCATGATCGTACGCGTCGTCAAGCAGCGGTGACGGACCGGCCACCGCGGCGGCCCGCCAGCGCGAGGTGCCCGCGCCGCTCCGCGTCGGTGATCCGCTCCTCGGGCAGGGGGCCGCTCCACCACTCGCCGGAGGCGGTGTCGGCCGCCTCGCGCAGCTCCAGCAGGGCCGCGGTGAGCCGGGGCTCCCGCGGCAGCGGGGCGGCGAGCTCGTCCTCCAGTCGGTCCAGGGCGGTGCCGACCCGCCGTCCGGCGCGCCGGTTCGGAACCGCGAAGCACACCACGAGCCCGGCGGCCGCGCCCACGACGGTGTCCAGCCAGCGATCGGCGACCAGCCGGCCCGCGGGCTGCATGCCGGCGAACTCGGTCATGATCATGGCCATCGGCGTCACGAACGCGCTGGCCAGCCAGTAGTTGCGGGCGATGGTGGCCTCCGCCGCGAAGTTGCACGCCAGCGCGGTCACGACCAGGGCACCCGCGCCGGCGGCCGTGAAGGGCACGAGCGCGGTGAACAGCAGCACGCCCAGCAGATTGCCCACGACGCGCTGGAGCGCCCGCCGCCAGGACAGGGCGGTGTTGGCGGCCAGCACGGCGGCGGCGGTCACGACGGCCCAGTACGGACGGTCCACGCCGAGCGCCGCCGACACCCAGCCCGCCGCCGCGCTGCCGAGGCCGACCCGCAGGCCGATCGGGGCCAGGTGCCGCATCGAGGGGCCGTGGAACGGCGCCGGCGGCGGCCCGGTGCGGGCTTCCCTGTCCGTCGCGACGCCCGCGGCCCCCGGCAAGGCCCGTGCCGTGCGCAGTTCCCGGGCCCAGGTGGCGAGTCGTCGCGCCCCCGCGGGGCCGGTGGCATCGGCGCGGGCCAGCAGCCGCTCCAGCCCCGCGCGGTGGGCGCCCGGCGCGGCGGCCCGCAGCGTGTGCCACGCGGCGTTCACGGCCGCGGTCGCCTCGTGCCGGGCCCGCGCCGCGCTCCCGTCGTCGGCCAGGACCCGCGCCCGGGCCTCCAGCGCCCGCGCCACGGCGGCGCGCTCGGGACCGTGCGGGCGCACCAGCGCCGGCGCCATGCCCACCAGCCAGGCGACGGCCCCGCCCAGCACCATCAGCCCCACGTGCGCGGGCACCTGCGCCGGGGTCTGCGGCACGAACGCGGCGCTCGCCGCGACGAAGGTGAAGATCACGTTCCCCGGCGGCCCGATCCGCGTCGCGTCGCACACCACCTTGTGCGCCGCGGCAAGCGCCGCCGCGACGGCGACCCGCACCGCCGTCACCTCCGTCAGCGCGGCCGTTGTCAGCGCGACCGCGCCGCCGGCCGCCATGCCCAGCACGACCAGCGCGAGCGTCCGCGCCCGCGCGGCGTACGGCAGCCCGTGCCCGTACAGCGCGCACAGCCCACCGCCCGCCGCATAGAGCACCAGGTCCAGCCGCCCCAGGGCCAGCAGCACCCCCTCCACGATCCCCACGGCGACGACCACGCTGACGGCCCGCTGATGCCAGAGGTCCTGGACCGTGCGCAGCCGCAGGGCGTCGCGGAGGGGGTGGAAGAGGTTCGGCATGCCTACAAGCTTAACAGGTGTTTTACTCGTGAAATAATCCTCGAAGGCTGCACGCGGGCCGGTCGTTCAGGTGAGCAGGCCTCGAAGGACCACCTCGGCCAAGGCGGCGGTCTTTTGCCGCCACTCGTCGGTCGATGAATCTCCCGCTTCATTCATGCGGTGCACGAGTTGTCTTTGGGTCATGACGACCGCGGGCCCGGTGAGTGCACTGAACAGGACGTCCATACTCATGGCCGGCATTCGGCCCGAAGTCATGAGTCGCTGAGCGAGTGGTTCGAGCTTTGCCATGAATCGGCCGGTGTACTCGCTGTAGAGATAGTTCAGCCGGTCGGACGCGAAAACGGACTCGTCGGAGATGATGCGGTTCGCGTGGGGCATGTTCGCGGCCAGGGAGTGGAAGGTTCTGACGGCGCACGTGAACTTCTCGACGTCCTCGAGGTCGCCGTCGAGGATGGTGATGAGCTGCTGGATCGGTGCCCTGAGGGCGTGGTCGAGCGCCGCGCGCCAGAATTTTTCCTTCGATCCGAAGCGGTCGTTGATGAAGTTGTGGTTGACGCCCATGCGCTTGGCCAGTTCGCGGACGGACGCGCCCGAGTAGCCCAATTCGGCGAATGCTTCAAGACCGCGCTGAAGGATCTCGGAATCGTCGAGGTCGACCTGCGGCGCTCTCGTCCGGCGGTGGTGGTCCGACCTGTCGTCCATCGCGCCCTGTTGCGCCACTGAAACCCCAACTCATCCTTCTGATTTCTTACGGGCCGAGCGGCGGAATGCCGGAGGACACCGTAAGTTCCTTCACTTTCCACATGGTTCGCGACGGCCCTCTTCCCGGCGACGAGATGCGGCGTCCGATCGGAAGATTACCGCCGCCCCTTGACGGGGGCAGGTAGCGGTCCGGTCAGGTGTGCTGCGGATCGGGGTGGGACCCCCGCTCCTGACAGCTGTCAGGAGCGGCTGGTCTGACAGCTGTCAGGCGCCGGGGTCGACCGCGCCTGTTTCCCTTATGAGGAGTCCTGGGTGAGCCTTCCCATGCCGCAGATAGACACCGACGACCCTCGCTGGACGAAACGTGGAGCCATCCACGTGCCCGCCGGCGAAGGCATCACCAAGTGGGTGTCCGACAACGTCTACTCCGTCAAGGTCCACACCGACATCACCGACGGGCACTTGGGTTTCGTCGAGGCGGATGTACCGCCCGGCGCGGGGCCGGTGGCACATGTCCACAACCGCAACAGCGAAGCCTTCTACCTGCTGGACGGTGAACTCGAGTTCCTCAACGGGGACGAGAAGATCATCGCGCGGTCGGGGGACTTCCTCTACGTCCCGCCGGGCATCCGGCACCGCTTCCTGAACAAGAGCACCCGTCACGCCAAGATGCTCTTCCTGTTCACCCCCGGCGGCCCCGAGGTCCTCTTCATGCGGGGCGACGAGCCCGTACCCGGCGTGCCGGCGCCCCTGTGGGACGGCGAGCGGTTCGCCGCGTACGGCGCATCGCTCGCCGACCTGGACGTCGACTCACCCGTGATGCCGGAGAGCTGACCTGGTGTCCGCGACGGCTGCATCTCCGTGAGGTGCAGTAGGCGACCAGTCGCCTACAGGTCGTATCGATGTCGCGCCCCGCAAGAGCGAGTGGTGGCAGCACTACCGCGGCCCGCGCGCGGACGTGGACCGGATCAGCCGGCCCCAGGGCCCCGATCCGGTCCGCGTCCCGTGTTCAGTGTTGGGGGACGTCGGGTGACGTCGGGTGACGTCGGGGATCTCCAAAAGTTCGGGCACCGTAAACCCGCCGATGATCTTGTGCTCGCCGGTGTGTTCCGTTTGGTGAAAAAATGGGCGAACCATTGAGGTTGGATTGCGATCCGGCCGTCGCGGTCGTCGCGACCTTCCTCGAGATTCCCGGATTCGCGCTCTCGACCCCTGATGTCCCAGGTCCACTGATCTACCGAAACCTCCTATGCGATTTCCAGGACGAAAGCCCCGCCTGCAACTGCCGCGGCAGTTCTACGGCGTCTGGGCCGCCGTGACCGTCTCCAGTCTGGGTGACGGCATGCGGCAGGTTGCCCTTCCCCTGCTCACCGCCGACCTCACCGACGACGCCCGGCAGGTCGCCCTGGTGGCTTTCGCGGGACAACTTCCGTGGCTCCTGGTCAGTTTGCTGTCCGGTGTCCTCGCGGACAGGCTCGAGCGCCGTCGTGTGCTGTGGCTCGTCGACATGGCGCGGGCAGCGACCATGGCCGGTGTCGCTCTGCTCACGGTGTTCGACGCCCTGTCGATCCCCTTGCTGGCAGGGGTCGCCTTTCTGCTCGGCTGCGGCCACACGCTCTACAGCGGCTCCTGGGCCGGCCTCGTGCCCTCCTTGGTGGCGCCCGAATCGCTGACCAAGGCGAACGCCCGCCTCCAGGCGAGCTGGTTGATCGCCGGGAGCCTGCTGGGCGCCCCGGTGGGAGCGGTGCTCTACGAGATCACACCGGCACTCCCGCTCGGCATTGACACCTTGTCATTCATGGCATCCGCGGGATTCATTCTGCTGATGACGGGCGGCCCTCCGGCCAGGCCCGGAGACGCTCCTTCCGAGCGGCGGTCCCTGCGTGAGGACGCCCTGAACGGTCTCGGCTGGTTGTGGCGGCACGCTCTGCTGCGTCGTGTGTGCGCCATGTCCGCTCTGGTCAATCTCGTGGTGGCCGGCCTGATGTCCGTTCTGGTGCTGTACGCGCGGCAGACCCTGGAACTGGGAAGCTCCGGCTACGCCCTGCTGGTGTCGGTGTTCGCGGTGGGCGGGATCGCGGGTGTGCCGCTCGCGTCCTACCTGGGGATCCGGCTCGGCCCGGTCCGCGTGCTGTGGCTCGGCTCGTTGATCATGGGGGGCATCTGCGCCGGCCTCGGCCTGGCCGGGTCCGCCACCGCAGCGGTGCTGTTCGTCGCCTGCTACGGGGCGGTGAGCCTGGTGTGGAACGTCACCGCGGCCACACTCCGCCAGTCGCAGGTTCCGGAGGGTCTGCTGGGCCGGGTCTCCATGACCTTCCAGATGGTCAATGTGGGCTCCGGCGCCCTGGGGGTCCTGCTGACAGGGCTGGTCTACTACGGCATCGGCCCCCGGGCTTCCTTCCTCGCCGGAGCGATCCTGCTGTGCCTGGCCAGTGCCATTCTCATCGGCTCCCGTGTCGAGGTCCCCGTTGACGAGCCCGCCGGGGCGCCGGCCGGCTGAGTGCGCGCTGAGAACCGCGGCCTCCGGTAGCCAGTGCCCATGGCGCGGATTCCGCCCGGCAGACCAATCCGCGCGCTTGTCGGCCCTCGTGGACACAGCTCGGTCGTTCCTGGGCGGCGTGGGCACGGTCAGCACCTGCGATGCCACCATCCCGATTCCGGGTCCGCCGTCGGCTCGTTGTGCGTTCGTGCGAGCAGTACGACGTCCAAGCGCTCCACCTGCGCCCGGAGTTCGGCGGCGGCCCTTGGCGGAAGCATGAACAAAGCCTCTTGCAGCTTGTCCCGCGCCCAGCCCCCGCCGCAACACCGGCAGACGAACTCAGCCTCCCAAGGCCTCCACCGCCGACTGGTGCCGTGCACGCGCACGGACCACACGCTCAGCGCCACTGCCACGATGCCAGGAGACAACCGCTCCCGCTCGAGTACACGAATGGCGGCGTTCGACGCTCCGGACAGGCCAGAGACGTCGCGATACCGCATCCAGGGTCTTCCCCGGCCGCGTTCCCGCGACCGCAGCGCAGCTGGTGTTCTACGCGGCACGGCCCCTTCGGATGCACGTCATGGACGGCATCCTCCCACGACTCAGGACCGGCCGACCAGAACCTCGGACGTGGCGCGGTACGCGGTCGATCGGTGCCTTCGATGGGCACGCCGTGTGACGCGGGGCCCACGCGCGAGATCGCGCGTGGGCCCCAGTGTTCACTGCGGACGCCGCGCCAGGGCGGCGGCCAGTACCGTCCCCACCTGACGCAGGGGCTCGGGCTTGGTCATGTCGTTGTGCGCGGCGGCGACGGGATGGATGTGCAGGCGCCCGGTGAAGTGCGGCGCCCACCGCTGGAGGACCTCTTCCTGGGGGTAGCCGGTCCCGGTCGCCGGGAAGTGGACGATGTCGCCGGCGAAGTGTCCCGGCGTCGTCTGCCGGACCATCCGCCAGTTGTCGCGGGTGTTCTGGACAACCCCGCGGACGTGGTCCTCGGTCAACTCCTCCAGGTCGGCGATCTCTTCCTTGATGATCCTCAGCGTCCCGGGCACGGTGAGCGGGTGGTCCGCGGTGTCCACCGGGCGTCCCAGGGCACGCAGGAGCTGGACCAGGACGGTGTGGTCGTCGGCCTCTTCATGGACGGCGTCGGCGTCCGGCGGGTAGGCGTCCATCATGGCCAGCAGGGCCACCTCCTGCCCGGCCTGCTGGAGCCGTACCGCGACGGCGTGCGCGAGGTTGCCGCCCATGGACCAGCCGAGCAGGTGGTACGGGCCGCTCGGCTGGACGCCCGTGATGTGGTCGACGTACCAGGTGACCAGCGCGTCGAGGTCGGACGGGGCCGACTCCGCCCGGGTGACGCCCGGAGCCTGCAGTCCGTACACGGGCCGGTCGGCGTCCAGGTGCCGCACCAGACCCACGTAGGGCAGGCCGAAACCACTGGCGGGCGGCAGGCAGAACAGCGGCGGCCGGTCGCCGTGCCCGCGCAGCGCGACCACCGGCTGGAAGAGGTCCTCCTCGGTGCCAGCGCCGAGCAGCGACGCCAGGCCCGCCACGGTCGGGTTCTGGAACACGCTCACGAGGGACAGCTGGATGCCGGTGGCGTTGCGGATCTCACCCAACAGCCGCACGGCGAGCAGTGAGTGCCCACCGAGTTCGAAGAAGTTGTCGTCCACGCCGACCGCGGGAAGGCCGAGGACGTCGGCGAATATCTCGCGGAGCAGGTGTTCTTCGGTAGTGCGCGGTTGCCAGGTCGTGTGCCCGGTGGAGTGCTCCGGGGCCGGAAGCGCGGTGCGGTCGAGCTTGCCGTTCACCGTGACCGGCAGTTCGTCCAGGACGACGATGGCGGAGGGGACCATGTAGTCCGGCAGTACGGCTGTCAGGCCGGCGCGGACCTCCGCGGTGTCCACATCGCCGTCCGTGCCGCTCGTCGGCACGAGGTAGGCGGTGAGGCGTTGGTCGCCGGGTTGGTCCTCGCGGACGATGACGGTGGCGTGGGCGATGGCGGGGTGGGTGAGGAGCGCGGTCTCGATTTCGCCGAGTTCGATGCGGAAGCCGCGGATTTTGACTTGGTGGTCGGTGCGGCCGAGGTATTCGAGTTGTCCGTTGGTGTTCCAGCGGGCGAGGTCGCCGGTGCGGTACATGCGTGCGCCGGGTGTGCTGCTGTGGGGGTTGGCGACGAAGCGTTCGGCGGTGAGTGCGGGTCGGTTGAGGTAGCCGCGGGCGAGTTGGCTGCCTGCGAGATACAGCTCTCCTGCGACGCCGGGGGGTACGGGTTGGAGTGCGGCGTTCAGGATGTAGGTCTGGGTGTTCCAGATGGGGCGGCCGATCGGTACGACGCTGGTCGTGTGGGGTTCGCAGGTGTGGGCGGTGACGTCGATGGACGCTTCGGTCGGCCCGTAGAGATTGTGCAGCGGGATCGGCAGCACGGCGTGGAACTGGTCGCGCAACGACGCTGCCAACGCCTCGCCGCTGCAGACCACGGCGCGCAGAGATGTGCACTCGCGGGCCGCGGGTTCGGCGACGAAGACCTGGAGCATGGAGGGGACGAAGTGGGCGATGGTGACGTGCTGGCGCTGGATGAGTTCGGCGAGGTAGTCGGGGTCGCGGTGGCCGCCGGGGCGGGCGACGACGAGGGTGGCGCCTTCCAGGAGGGGCCAGAAGAACTCCCACACGGACACGTCGAAGCCGAACGGGGTCTTCTGTACGACGCGGTCGCTGGGGGTGAGTTGGTAGGCGTGCTGCATCCAGGCGAGTCGGTTGACGACGCCTGCGTGGGGGAGGGTGACGCCCTTGGGTCGTCCAGTGGAGCCTGAGGTGTAGATGACGTAGGCGGGGTGGGCCGGCAGCGGCATCTGGTCGGGGTCGGTGTCGGCCTGCGTCGTCAGATCGGTCGCGGGGTCGTCCAGCACCACCCGTGCCGCGCCCTCGGGCAGTGCGCCCTGGAACTGGCGGGTCGTCACCACCAGGGTCGGCGCGGCGTCGCCCAGCACGTAGGCCACGCGTTCCGCCGGGTACTCGGGGTCGATCGGTACGTACGCGGCGCCGGACTTGAGGACGGCGAGCAGCGTGACGACGAGGTCCGGCGAGCGGTCCATCATCACCGCGACCCGCTGCTCCGGGCCCGCGCCATGCGCCGTCAGCAGTCGTGCCAGCCGGTTCGCCCGGGCGTTGAGGTCCGCGTAGGACAGCGTGGTGTCCTCGAACACCACCGCGGTCGCGTCCGGCGTGCGGGCCACCTGGGCCTGGAACAGCTCGGGGAGCGTGGCCGGAGGAACAGCACGCGCGGTGTCGTTCCACTCGGTCAGGATCCGCTCCCGCTCGTCGGATTCCAGCACCCCGACCTGGTCGAGCGCGGTCGACGGTGCCGTCTCCAGTGCCGTCACGATGGCCTCGGCGGCCGTGGTCACCATCGCGGCAAGGGCGCCCGGATCGATCAGGGACACGGCCTGCGCCTTCACGACGAAGCCCTCACCGGTGTCGTCGATGCTGACGGCGACGGGGTAGTTGGTGCGCTCGCGCGCCTGGAGCAGAGCGACACGGTCAAGCCCGGCGCCGGCGGCGGCAGCCTCGCTGTGGCGGTAGTTGAACAGCGAGGTGAACAGCGGCGTCTGGGCGGGCACCTTGCTGGCCTGCTGCGCCACCGCCAGCGGGGCGTGCTCGTGCACCAGCAGCTCCGCGAGCTGCCGCTGCATCCCCCGCACTGCCTCCAGCACACCCCCGGCACTCGCGTCCATCCGGACGGGAAGGGTGTTCATGAACAGTCCCGGCACCCGGTCCGAGCCGGTTCCGGCGTTCATGCGGCCGAACAGCACGGTGCCGAAGACCACGTCGTCACGGCCCGAGGTGGCCGACACGACCCGCGCCCAGGCGACGTGGAACAGCGTCGCCGGGGTGACACCCAGGTGCCGGGCCTGCTCCCGCAGCCGCACCGCGAGGCAGGCGTCCAGCGGCGTCCGCGCCTCGGTCACGTCACGGCCGTCCCCGAACACGTCCAGCAGGCCGTACGGAGCGGTCGGCTCGCTCACGTCACCGAGCAGCGCAGTGAAGAACGCCTCGTGCTCCCGGGCGGACACTCCGAGCCTGGCCTGCCCGACGAACTCACGGAACGGCAGCGGCTCGGGCAGGCTGTCCTGCCGCCCGTCGAGGAAGGCGGCCACTTCACCCATGACCACGTCCAGCGCGGTGTGGTCCTGGATCAGGTGATGGACCTGGAGGACCACCGTCCAGTGGTCCCCGCCCGGCTGCCGGGCCACATGGGCGCGCAGCAACGGGCCCTGGGAGAGGTCCATGCTCGGCGGACAGGCCGCGAGGAGTCGTTCCACCGTGTCCGGGCCGTCATGGTCCGTCTCCGCCGCGAGGTCGACCTCGCGCACGGTGAGCGTCGCCCGGCGCGCCACCACCTGGACCGGCTCGCGCAGCCCCTCCCAGGCGAAGGAGGTGCGCAGGATGTCGTGCCGGTCGACGACCCGCTGCACCGCGGCAAGGAACGCGTCCACCCGTGCCCGGGAGTCGAAGCGCAGCGCGATCGGCAGGACGTAGGGGTCGCTGTCGTTGTCGCCCTCCATCAGGGAGTGGAAGAAGATGCCCTCCTGCAGCGGGGCCAGCGGGTAGATGTCCGCGACGTTGGCTGCCCCTCCCGGAACGGCGGCGGCGATCCGGTCGATCTCCTCAGCGGTGAGGTCGATCAGCGTCACCATCTCCGGCGTGATCGCCGTGGCGCCCTCGGGGATGCCGTTCGGCGGGACGGTCACCTGCCCGGCCGTCGGTTTCACGGCTGCGGCCAGTGCCGCCACCGTCGGGCTGACGAACAGCGAGCGGACATCCACGGCGATGCCCCGCTCGCGAGCCCGCTCCACCAGTGTCACCGCGAGGAGGGAGTGCCCGCCGAGTTCGAAGAAGTTGTCGTCGACCCCGACCCGGGGCAGGTTGAGCACGTCGGCGAACACCGCGCACAGGATCTCCTCCTGGGCGTTGGCCGGGGTCCGGCCGGTGGAACCGGCACCGTAGTCGGGGGCGGGGAGGGCCTTGCGGTCCAGTTTGCGGTTCGCGGTGAGCGGGAGGGCGTCGAGGACGACCACGGCTGAGGGCACCATGTAGTCGGGCAGCTTGGCGGCGACGTGGGAACGCAGTTCTGCGCCGTCCGTGTCGGTACCCGTGACGACGTAGCCGACGAGGCGCTTGTCGCCGGGCTGGTCCTCGCGCACCACCACTGCCGCTTGGGCGACGGACGGGTGCGAGGCCAAGGCTGCCTCGACCTCGCCGGGTTCGATGCGGAAGCCGCGGATCTTGACCTGGTGGTCGGTGCGGCCGAGGTACTCGAGTTGCCCGTCGGCGTTCCAGCGGGCGAGGTCGCCGGTGCGGTACATGCGCTCGCCGGGCGTGCCGTACGGGTTGGCGACGAACCGCTCCGCGGTCAGCTCGGGCCGGTTGACGTATCCCCGGGCCAACTGCACGCCCGCCAGGTACAACTCGCCCGCGACGCCGGGGGGTACCGGTCGCAGAGCGGAGTCCAGCACGTATGCGCGCATGTTCCACAGGGGCGCGCCGATGGGGGGAACGCCGGCGCCGGACAGGGGGGTGCTGGCCAGCGAGGCGACCGTCGCTTCCGTCGGCCCGTAGATGTTCAGCATGAGCCGGTCGCGGGACCACCGCTCCGCGGTCTCCGGCGGGCACACGTCACCGGCGACCACCAGCGTCATCCCCTCCGGGAGACCGCCCGCGGAGGCGAGCAGCGGCAGTGTCGCGGGCGGCAGGGTCGCGTGGGTGACGCGCTGGCGGGCGACCAGGTGCGCCAGCGGCGCGCCGGGGGACATGTCGTCCGCCGAAGCCAGCACCACGGCCGCACCCGCCAGCCACGCCGGCCACATGTCGGCCACGGAGGCGTCGAAGCTGGGCGAGGCGAACTGGAGCAGCCGGCTGTCCGGGCCGATCCGGAGGCGTTCGATGTGGTCGGCGGCCAGGTTCGGCACCCCTCGGTGGGTGACCAGGACGCCCTTGGGAGTGCCGGTCGAGCCGGAGGTGTAGATGACGTAGGCGGGGTGGCCGAGCAGCAGCGGGCCGTGGCGTTCGGCGTCGGTCACATCGTGGCCGGGTCGGGCCGCCAGGTCTTCCCGCAGCTGCGCGTCCTCCAGCGACAGCTGCACGACGTCGGTGGGCGGCAGTTCGGCCTCCGTTGCCTGACCGGTGACGAGAACCGCCGGTCGGGCGTCGGTGAGCATGTGGGCGATCCGGTCCGCGGGATAGCGCGGATCGATCGGCAGGTAGGCGCCCCCGGCCTTCATCACCGCCAGGATGGCGACAACGAGGTCGATCGACCGTGGCAGTGCCAGAGCGACGATGTCCTCAGGCCGCACGCCGCGGTCGACGAGCAGGCGGGCAAGTCGGTTGGCCCGGGTGTTGAGTTCCGCGAAGGACAGTGCGGTGTCCTCGAACACCACCGCGGTCGCGTCCGGGGTACGGGCGACCTGCGACTGGAACAGCTCGGGAAGCGTCGCGAGCGGAACGTCGCGGGCGGTGTCGTTCCATCGGACCAGGATCCGGTCCCGCTCGGCGGCGTCCATGACCTCCGTGCGGTTGACCGGCATTGACGGATGCGCGGTGACGGTGTGCAGGACCCGGGTCAAGCGTTCGGCGAGGGCGGCGGCGGTGTGGTGGTCGAACAGGTCGGTGGCGTAGGTGATCGCGCCGTGGAGGCCGGCGGGCTTGCTGTCGTCGGTGAGGTGTTCGTTGAGCTGGAGGTCGAGGTCGAACTTGGCGGGGCTGTCGCCGGTGGGCAGGGCCTCGATGGCCAGGCCGGGCAGGTCCAGCGTGGCTTGCGTGTTGTTCTGGAGGGTGAGCATGACCTGGAACAGGGGGTGGCGGGCCATCGACCGGGTGGGCGAGAGCTCTTCCACGAGGCGTTCGAAGGGCACGTCCTGGTGTGCGTAGGCGTGGAGTGCGTGCTCACGGACGCGTTCGAGGAGTTGGGTGAAGTCGGGGTTGCCGGACAGGTCGGTGCGCAGGACGAGGGTGTTGACGAAGAATCCGACGAGGTCGTCGAGTGCCTGGTCGGTGCGTCCGGCGATGGGGGTGCCGATGGGGATGTCGTCGCCGGCGCCGAGGCGGTGCAGGAGGGTGGCCAGTGCCGCTTGGACGACCATGAAGACGGTCACGCCGTGTGCGCGCGCCAGGTCCACGACGGCTTGGTGGATGTCGGCGTCGATGTGGAGGTCGACGGTGGCGCCGCGGTGGGAGGCCATGGGGGGCCGGGGCCGGTCGGTGGGCAGTGCCAGTTCTTCGGGGGCTCCGTGGAGGGCGTTGTGCCAGTGGGTGAGTTGCTCGGTCAGGAGGCTGCTGGGATCGGACGCGTCGCCGAGGAGTTCGCGCTGCCAGAGGGCGTAGTCGGCGTACTGGACGGGCAGGGGCTCCCAGGTGGGTGCGGTGCCGGTGGTGCGGGCGGTGTAGGCGGTCGACACGTCGTGTGCCAGCGGGCCCAGGGACCATCCGTCGCCCGCGATGTGGTGGAGCACCACGACCAGCACATGCTCATCGGGACCGATCTCGGCCAGCGACATGCGCACGGGGATGTCGGTGGCCAGGTCGAACCGGTGCCTGGCGGCCTCGCTCACCCACGCTCGCAGAGCGTCCTCCGTCACCGGGGTGACGCTGAGCAGGTCACCGACCGCGTCGGCGGGAGTGATCCGCTGGTGGGGCCGGCCGTCGACGGTGGTGATCACGGTGCGGAGGACTTCGTGCCGGGCCACGACGTCACGGAGTGCGGCGTGCAGGGCGTCGGTGTCGAGTGCGCCGGTCAGCCGCAGGGCCATGGGGATGTTGTAGGTGGGGGAGGGGCCTTCGAGTTCGTTCAGGAACCACAGGCGCTGCTGGGCGAAGGACAGCGGCAGGAGGTCCGGTCGCTGTGCCGGGACCAAGGCAGGCCGTGACGGGCTGGTGGCCGTGAGGCGGTGTGCGAGTTCGCGGAGGGTGGGTGCCTCGAACAGGGTCCGGATGGGGACCTCGACGGCGAATGTTGATCGGATGCGGCTGATCAGGCGGGTGGCGAGGAGGGAGTGGCCGCCGAGTTCGAAGAAGTTGTCGTCGATTCCGACGGTTGGCAGGCCGAGTGTCTCGGCGGCCAGGGCGCACAGGATTTCTTCCTGGGCGTTGGCCGGGCCTCGGCTGGTGGCCGTGGTGGTGTAGTCGGGGGCGGGGAGGGCTTTGCGGTCGAGTTTGCGGTTCGCGGTGAGCGGGAGGGCGTCGAGTGCGACGATCGCCGCGGGCACCATGTAGTCGGGCAGCATGCTGGCGACGTGGGCGCGCAGTTCGGTGTTGTCGGTGTTGGTGGTCGGGACGATGTAGCCGACGAGGCGTTTGTCGCCGGGCTGGTCCTCGCGCACGACCACCGCCGCCTGGGCGACGGACGGGTGGGCGGCCAAGGCGGCCTCGATCTCGCCGAGTTCGATGCGGAAGCCGCGGATCTTGACCTGGTCGTCGGTACGGCCCAGGTATTCGAGCTGCCCGTCGGCGGTCCACCGGACCAGGTCCCCGGTGCGGTACATCCGCTCGCCCGCACCGCCGTAGGGGTTGGCGACGAAGCGTTCCGCGGTCAGGCCCGGCCGGTCGAGGTATCCCCGGGCCAGGCCGGCCCCGGACACGTACAGCTCTCCGGCCACGCCGGCCGGCACCGGCCGAAGGGCCGCGTCGAGCACGAACACCCGGGTGTTGGCGATCGGTTGTCCGATGTACGGGACCGCGCTGTCGTCGGCCAGCACCGCCATCGTTGTGCAGACGGTGGACTCCGTCGGACCGTACGCGTTGACGAGGCGCCGCCCAGCCGTCCACCGGCCGACCAGGTCCGGCCGCAGCGCCTCGCCGGCGGTCACCAAGGTCGTCACCGTGGGCAGGCTGTCCGCCGCGAGCCCCGCCAGCATGACGGGCGGCAGGGTCACGTGCGTCACCTTGGCGGCGGCGAGGAGGCGGGTCAGCGCCCGCTCGTCCACCAGGTGGTCCTGGGCTGCGAGGACGAGGCAGGCTCCGCTGCCGAGGGTGACGGTGAGTTCGGCGATGGCGGCGTCGAAGCTGGGTGAGGCGAATTGGAGGATGCGGCTGGCGGGTGTGATGGCGAGGGTTTCCGTTTGGGCGGTGATCAGGCTTGCCAGGCCGTGGTGGGTGACGGTGACGCCCTTGGGGCGGCCGGTGGAGCCGGAGGTGTAGATGACGTAGGCGGGGTGCGCGGTCAGCAGGGGACCGTGTCGTTCGGTGTCCGTGAGGTCGTGGTCGGGCAGGGCCGCCAGGGTCTGACCCAACCGGGAGTCCAGGGAAAGGTGCGTGGCGTCGGCTGCGGGCAGCTTGTCCTGGGTGGTTTCGCTGCTGATGACGAGTGCGGGCCGGGCATCGCCGAGCAGGTAGGTGATGCGGTCGGCGGGGTAGGCGGGGTCGATGGGCAGGTAGGCGCCACCGGCCTTGGTCACGGCCAGGAGGGCGACGACGAGGTCGACGGATCGCGGCAGTACCACGGCGACGAGTCGTTCGGGTCCGACGCCGTGTCCGGCGAGGTGGCGGGCGAGCCGGTTGGCGCGGGCGTTGAGTTCGGCGTAGGTCACCTCGACGTCCTCGAACACGACCGCGGTCGCGTCCGGCGTACGGGCGGCCTGCCCCTCGAAAAGCTCGGGCAGCGTCACCGCCCGCACGTCCCGCGCCGTGTCGTTCCACTCCACCAGGACACGCCGGCGCTCATCCGCACCCAGCACATCGAGGTGGTCAACAGGAAGGTCCGGATCGGCCGTTGCCGCTTCCAGCACCTGGACGAGTCGTGCGACGAGCACGTCGACGGTCGCCTGGTCGAAGAGATCCGCGGCGTAGGTGACGATTCCGTTCACACCGGCCGCATCGCCCCCGGTGTCGAAGGCCTCCGCGACGACGAAGGACAGGTCGAAGACGGGGTTGTCGCCGACCTCGATCCTCTCGATGTCCAGGCCGGGCACGTCGAGCGTGGCCGGTGCGACGTTCTGCAGCACGAGCATCGTCTGGAAGAGCGGGTGCCGGCCCGTGGACCGCGCGGGGGCGAGGTCCTCCACCAGGCGTTCGAACGGCAGGTCCTGGTGGGCGAGGGCGCCCAGGCTCTCGTCGCGGACGCGGTGGAGCACGTCGCGGAAGCCGGGGTCGCCGGACAGGTCGGTGCGGACGACGAGGGTGTTGATGAAGAAGCCGACGAGCTGGTCGAGGTTCTCGTCGGTGCGTCCGGCGACGGGGGTGCCGATGGGGATGTCGGTGCCCGCGCCGAGGCGGGAGAACAGGGTCGCCAGCGCGGCGTTGAGCACCATGAACATGGTGACGCCCTCGGCCTGGGCCAGGGCGGTCATCCGCTGGTGCAGGGCGGCGTCGATGTGCAGGGCGGCGGTGCCGCCCCGGTAGGTGGCCGTACGGGGCCGGGGGCGGTCGACGGGCAGGGCGAGTTCTTCCGGCAGCCCCGCCAGTCTCTCCCGCCAGTGGGCCAGTTGGGCGCTGTGCAGGCTCGCGGGGTCGTCGGGGGCACCGAGGAGGTCGCGCTGCCAGAGGGTGTAGTCGGCGTACTGCACGGGCAGCGGTGCCCAGGCGGGAACGTGGCCTGCCGAACGGGCGGCGTAGGCGGCCGACACGTCCCTCGCCAGGGGGCCCAACGACCAGGCGTCGGCGGCGATGTGGTGCACCACGATCACCAGCACGTGCTCCTGCGGGCGCAGCCTGAAGAGCCGGGCGCGCAGCGGGATGTCGGTGCGCAGCTCGAACGCGGAGCGCGAGACCCGCTCGATACGGTCCCGAAGGTCCTCCTCGGCGATGTCGACGAGCGGCATGTCGAAGGCCAAGGATTCCGGCGCGAGGACCGACTGCCGCGGTGTGCCGTCGGGGGCCGGGAACACGGTCCGCAGCACTTCGTGCCGTACGAGGACGTCGCGCAGGGCGTCACGCATCGCCTCGGCGTCCAGGGCGCCCGTCAGGCGCAGGACCACCGGGATGTTGTAGTTGGCGTTTTCGCCCTCCAGTTGACGCAGGAACCACAGCCGGGTCTGGGCGAAGGACGGCGGGAGGACGTCCGGCCGCGGCCTGGGTGTGATCCGGGGCCGTGCCTCGCCCGCGTCGCCCAGCCTAGCCGCGAGCCCGGCGACCGTGGGGCTCTCGAACAGGGCCCGGATGGGGACCTCGACCCCGAGAACCGTGCGGATGCGGCTGACCAGCCGTACGGCGAGCAGCGAATGGCCGCCGAATGCGAAGAAGTTGTCGTCCACCCCGACGTGCGGCAGGCCGAGGATGCCCGCGAACACCTGGCACAGCAGCTGCTCCTGGAGGGTCCGCGGCTCCCGGCTCTCCTCGGTCGTCCCGTACGCGGGTGCGGGGAGCGCGCGGCGGTCGAGCTTGCCGTTCGAGGTGAGCGGCAGCGCGTCCAGGACCACGACCGCCGACGGCACCATGTAGTCGGGCAGCATTCCGGCGACGTGGGCGCGCAGTTCGGCGGCGTCCAGGTCGGTTTCCGCGACGACGTAGCCGACGAGGCGCTTGTCCCCGGGCTGGTCCTCACGGACGATCAAGGCGGCCTGGGCGACGGCGGGATGGGAGGTGAGGGCGGCCTCGATCTCGCCGGGCTCGATGCGGAAGCCGCGGATCTTGACCTGGTCGTCGGCGCGGCCGAGGTATTCGAGCCGGCCGTCGGTGTTCCAGCGGGCGAGGTCGCCGGTGCGGTACATGCGCTCGCCGGGCGTGCCGTGGGGGTTGGCGACGAAGCGCTCGGCGGTGAGCGCGGGGCGGTGCAGGTATCCGCGGGCGAGCTGGGCGCCGGCGACGTACAGCTCGCCGGGGACACCGGGGGGAACCGGCCGCAGGGCCGTGTCGAGTACGTAGGTCCGGGTGTTCCACATGGGGCGGCCGATGGGCGTGATCCCCCGGCCGGCGTCGCCGGCGGCGAGGTCGACGGGGTGGTCGGTGCAGCCGACGGTGGTCTCCGTCGGTCCGTAGTGGTTGACGACGGGCACGTCCGGGTGGTCCCGGTGCCATTGCTGGAGTTGCGCCGTGCGCAGCGGTTCCCCGCCGAGCATGAGCTGCCCGGTGGGCGCCCAGTCGCCGGGGAGGGTCTGGAGGAACGCCAGGTGGCTGGGGGTGGCCTTGAGGAAGGTGATCTCGTGGCCGGCGAGGGTGGCGGGGAGCGTCTCGTCCCAGGTGGCGATGTGGAGGCGTCCACCGCTGGTGAGTGCGCCGTACAGGGCCGTGACGCCGAGGTCGAAGGCGATGGACGCGTGCAGCAGGGTGCTTCCGCCGAGGTGCGGATAGGCGTCCCAGGTGCGGGCGATGTAGTTGACCACGCCCTGGTGGGTGATGGTCACGCCCTTCGGCCGTCCTGTGGAGCCGGAGGTGTAGATGACGTACGCCGGGTGCGCGGGCAGCAGCGGGCCGTGCCGTTCGCCGTCGTCGAGGTCGCCGGCGGGCAGGCCGTCGAGGACGCCCGCGGTGTCCGGGTCGTCGAGGACGACCTGCGGCACGTTCCCCTGCGGGTTGACGGCCTCCGTGGTGACCAGGAGCGCCGGCCGCGCGTCGGTGAGCAGGTGGGCGATGCGGTCGGCGGGGTGGTCGGGGTCGACGGGCAGGTAGGCGGCGCCCGTTTTCAGTACGGCGAGCAGCGCGACGATGAGATGGGTCGAGCGGGGGAGCGCCAGGGCGACGAGCTGTTCCGGTCCGGCGCCCTGTGCGGCCAGGAGGCGGGCGAGCCGGTTGGCGCGCGCGTTGAGGTCGGCGTAGGACACCTCCGTGTCCTCGAACACCACGGCGGTGGCGTCCGGCGTGCGGGCCACCTGCGCCTGGAACAGCTCCGGGAGCGAGGACGCCGGTACTTCGTGGGCCGTGTCGTTCCACTCCACGAGGACCTGGCGGCGCTCGGCCGCGCTGAGCAGGTCGATGCCGGTGACGGGCCGCTCGGCGTCGGCGGCCACGGCGTCGAGGAGCCGGACGAGCCGTTCGACGAGCGTGGCGACCGTGCTGTGGTCGAACAGATCGGCCGCGTAAGTGATGACGCCGGTCAGGCCGTTCGGCCCGCCGTGGGGGGCGAAGGTCTCCTGGAGCTGGACGTCGAGGTCGAACTTGGCCGGCTGCTCGCCGGCCGGTAGCGGGGCGGTGCCGAGCCCGGGCAGGTCGAGGACGGGCGTGGCGGTGTTCTGCAGCCCCAGCATGACCTGGAACAGCGGGTGGCGGGCCATGGACCGGGCGGGGGCGAGGTCTTCCACCAGCCGCTCGAACGGCACGTCCTGGCGGGCGAGGGCACCCAGGTTCTGCTCGCGGACGCGGCGCAGCATCTCGCGGAAGGACGGGTCGCCCGACACGTCGGTACGGAGCACCAGGGTGTTCACGAAGAACCCGACGAGCTCGTCCAGGCTCTCGTCGGTGCGGCCGGCGACCGACGTGCCGATCGGGATGTCGGTGCCCGCGCCGAGGCGGGACAGCAGGGTCGCCAGCGCGGCGTTGAGCACCATGAACATGGTGACGCCCTCGGCACGGGCCAGGGCGGCGAGCCGCCGGTGCAGGTCGGCCTCGACGCGCAGGTGCGCGGTGCCGCCGCGGTGGGTGGCCACGGGGGGCCGGGGGCGGTCGCCGGGCAGGGCCAGCTCCTCCGGCAGACCGGCCAGTGCATCGCGCCAGTAGGCGAGTTGGGCGCTGTGCAGGCTCTCGGGATCGTCGGGGTCACCGAGGAGCCGGCGCTGCCAGAGGGTGTAGTCGGCGTACTGGACCGGGAGCGGTTCCCAGGTGGGGGCGTGGCCGCCCGAGCGGGCCGTGTACGCGGTGGAGATGTCGCGCGCCAGCGGGGCGAGCGACCAGCCGTCGCCGGCGACGTGGTGCAGGACCAGGAGCAGGACGTGGTCCCGCGGCGCCACCGCGAACAGCCGTGCCCGCACCGGGATGTCACGGGCGAGGTCGAAGGCGCGGTGGGACTCCTCGGCCACCGCCCGCTCCAACTCGCCTTCCGGTACCTCGGCCGTGGTCAGCGGGAGTTCGATCCCGTCCGGGCCGAGGATGTGCTGCTCCGGCGTGCCGTCGACGCTCCGGAAGACGGTACGGAGCGCCTCGTGCCGGGCGACGACGTCGGTGAGGGCGGCCCGGAGCGCGGCGCGGTCGAGGCCGCCGGTGAGGCGGAGGGCGATGGGGATGTTGTAGAGCCCGGAGGGTCCTTCGAGTTCGCCGAGGAACCACAGGCGCTGCTGGGCGAAGGACAGCGGCACCGTCGCGGGGCGCGGCCCGGCGGTCAGCCTCTGGCACGCCGTCCCGGTGTCCGTCACGCGCTGCGCGAGTCCGGCCACGGTAGGGGTCTCGAACAGGGCCCGGATCGGGATCTCGGCACCGAGGGCGGCGCGGACGCGGCTGACCAGCCGGGTGGCCAGCAGGGAGTGGCCGCCGAGGTCGAAGAAGTTGTCGTCGATTCCGACGTGCGGGAGGCCGAGGACGTCCGCGAACGCCTGGCTGAGCAGCTGTTCCTGGAGGGTGCGGGCTTCCCGGCCCGGGCTCGTGGCGGTGTGGTCGGGGGCGGGCAGGGCCTTGCGGTCCAGCTTGCCGTTCACCGTGAGGGGGAGCGCGTCCAGGACCACCACGGCCGAGGGCACCATGTAGTCGGGCAGCAGCCGGGACATGTACTCCCGGACCTCCCCGCCGTCGACAGCGGTCTTAGGGACGACGTAGCCGACGAGGCGCTTGTCGCCGGGCTGGTCCTCGCGGACGGCGACGGCGGCGTGGGCGACGGCGGGGTGGGAGGTGAGGACGGTCTCGATCTCGGCGGGTTCGATGCGGAAGCCGCGGATCTTGATCTGGTGGTCGGTGCGGGCGAGGTATTCGAGCTGTCCGCCGGCGGTCCAGCGGACCAGGTCGCCGGTGCGGTACATCCGCTCGCCCGGCCCGTCGTAGGGGTTGGCGACGAACCGCTCCGCGGTCAGCTCCGGCCGGTTGACGTATCCCTGGGCCAGGCCGGCCCCGGACACGTACAACTCGCCGGCCACGCCCGGCGGTACCGGCCGCAGGGCGCCGTCCAGGACGTACAGCCGGCTGCCGGAGACCGGTCCGCCGATCGGCACGGAACCGCCCTCGACCCGCTCCACCGGCTGCCAGGTCGCGAACGTCGTCGTCTCCGTCGGCCCGTACACGTGCAGCAGGCGCTTCGGGGCGCCGAGTTCCAGCAGCCGCCGCACGCTCGCGGGGTCGACCGCCTCGCCGCCGAACAGCAGGTGCCGCAGGCGGCCGAGCCCCTCCGGGGACTCCGCCACCAGGCGGTTGAAGAGCGCGGTGGTGACGAACATCGCGGTGATCCCGTCGCGTTCGATCTGCGCGGTGAGCCGTTCGGGCGCCAGCAGCACCTCCCGGTCGACGCCCACCAGCGTCGCGCCGTTGACCAGCGCACCCCAGATCTCGAACGTGGCCGCGTCGAACGACACCGACGACGCCTGGGCGACGACGTCGTCCGCGCCCAACGCCACGTAGTTCGCGTGCCGGACGAGACGGACGACCGCCTGCTGCGCGACGAGCACCCCCTTGGGACGCCCCGTCGAACCGGAGGTGTAGATCACGTACGCCGGGTGGGCGGACAGCAGGCGCCCGCCGCGCTCCGCGTCCGACAGGTCCTCCCCGCCGAGCTCCTCCAGCGCGGAGGCCGTGGGGGGATCGTCCACCACCACGTGCTCGCCGGGGATGTCCGCACGGACCTGGGCCTGCTGAGTGACCAGCAGGGACGGCTCGGCGTCCGCCAGCATGAAGGCGATCCGGTCCGCCGGATAGGCCGGGTCGACCGGCACGTACGCCGCCCCCGCCTTGACCGCCGCCAGCAGGGCGACCACCAGATCGGCCGAGCGGTCCATCATCACCGCCACCCGGTCCTGCGGCCGCACGCCGCGGGAGACCAGGAGCCGCGCCAGACGGTTCGCCCGCGCGTTCAGCTCCGCGTAGGACAGCGTGACGCCGTCGAACTCGACCGCCGTGGCGTCCTGCCGGCGGGCCACCTGGGCCTCGAACAACTCCGCCAGTGTGGCGTGCGGCGTCTCGCGGCCGGTGTCGTTCCACTCGGTGAGCAGCCGCTTGCGTTCGGCTTCGCCGAGGAGGTCGATGCGGGTGACCGGAAGTGCCGGGTCCGTGGTCACGGCGTCGAGCACCCGGACGAACCGCCGGACGAGCGTCTCCACGGTGGCGTGGTCGTACAGGTCGGCCGCGTAGGTGAGGGTGCCGGACAGGCCCGCGGGCCGGCCGTCGGCGTGGGTCTCGCGGAGCTGGAGGTCGAGGTCGAACTTGGCGGGCAGGTCCCCGTTGCCCAGCAGACGGCTGTCCAGGCCGGGCAGGTCGAGTGCCGGGTCGGCGGTGTTCTGCAGGGCGAGCATGACCTGGAACAGGGGGTGCCGGGCCATGGACCGGGCGGGCGCGAGGTCCTCCACCAGCCGTTCGAACGGCACGTCCTGGTGGGCGAGCGCGCCCACACTCTGCTCGCGGACGCGCCGCAGCAGCTCTCGGAAGGACGGGTCGCGCGACAGGTCGGTGCGGATCACCAGGGTGTTGACGAAGAACCCGACGAGGTCGTGCAGGCTCTCGTCCGTCCGTCCGGCGACGGGGGTGCCGATCGGGATGTCGGTGCCCGCGCCGAGGCGGCTCAGGAGGGTGGCCAGCGCGGCGTTGAGCACCATGAACGTGGTGACTCCCTCGGCGCGGGCCAGCGCGGTCAGCCGTCCGTGCAGGTCCGCGTTGATGCGGACGGCGGCCGTGGCGCCGCGGTGGGACGCCACCGGCGGCCGGGGGCGGTCGACGGGCAGGGTCAGCTCCTCCGGCAGGCCGGCGAGGGCCTCACGCCAGTGGGCCAGTTGCGTGCTGTGCGGGCTCGCGGGGTCGTCCTCGCCCCCGAGGAGGTCGCGCTGCCAGAGCGTGTAGTCGGCGTACTGGACCGGCAGGGGCTCCCAGGCGGGGATCCGGTTCTCGACCCGGGCGGCGTACGCGGTGGAGATGTCCCGCGCCAGCGGTGCCAGTGACCACCCGTCACCGGCGATGTGGTGGACGACCACCACCAGGACGTGGTCCCGCGGCGTCACCGCGAACAGCCGCGCTCGCAACGGGATGTCGCGCGCGAGGTCGAAGGCGCGGGCGGCTTCCGCGCTGACGGTCTGGGCGATCCCGCCCTCGGACAGGTCGATAACGGGCAGTTGGAGGTCGATCGCATCGTGGCCGAGGACGCGCTGGCTGGGCGAGCCGTCGACGCTCGGGAAGACGGTGCGCAGGACTTCGTGCCGGGCGACGACGTCGTGCACGGCGGCACGAAGGGCCGCACGGTCGAGGTCGCCGGTGAGCCGGAGGGCGACGGGGATGTTGTACAGCCCGGAGGGGCCGTCGAGTTCGCTGAGGAACCACAGCCGCTGCTGGGCGAACGACAGCGGGACGACCTCGGGGCGCGCCCCGGCGGTCAGCCTGCGGCGGGCCGTCCCGACATCGGCCAGACGGCCGGCGAGCCCGGCGACGGTGGGTGTCTCGAACAGGGCCCGGATCGGGAGTTCCGTCCCCAGGGCGGAGCGGACCCGGCCGACCAGTCGTGTCGCCAGCAGCGAGTGCCCGCCGAGTGCGAAGAAGTTGTCATCCACCCCGACCTTCGGCAGGCCGAGGACGTCGGCGAACATCTCGCACAAGAGCTGTTCCTGCGGGGTTCGCGGTTCCCGGCCCTCTTCGGCCGTCGCGTACGCGGGTGCGGGCAGGGCCTTGCGGTCGAGCTTGCCGTTCATGCTCAGCGGGAGGGCGTCGAGGACGACCACGGCTGAGGGCACCATGTAGTCGGGCAGCTTGGCGGCGACGTGGGTGCGCAGCTCGGTGCCGTCCGCGTCGGTGTGCGTGACGACGTAGCCGACGAGGCGCTTGTCGCCGGGCTGGTCCTCACGAATGATGACGGCGGCCTGGGTGACGGACGGGTGCGAGGCCAAGGCGGCTTCGATCTCGCCGGGTTCGATGCGGAAGCCGCGGATCTTGACCTGGTCGTCGGTGCGGCCGAGGTATTCGAGTTGCCCGTCGGTGTTCCAGCGGGCGAGGTCGCCTGTGCGGTACATGCGCTCGCCGGGCGTGCCGTACGGGTTGGCGACGAAGCGTTCGGCGGTCAGCTCGGGCCGGTTGACGTATCCCCGGGCCAGTCCGGCGCCGGAGACATAGAGCTCTCCGGGCACGCCGATCGGTGCCGGGCGGAGCGACGCGTCCAGCACGAACACTTGGGTGTTGGTGATGGGAGCGCCGATGTGGACGTCAGCCGGAGGGGTCAGCCGGGCGATGGTGGCGCAGACCGTGGTTTCGGTGGGTCCATAGGCGTTGATGAGGGTGCGGCCGGACGCCCAGGGGACGACCTGGTGGGCGGGGAGGGCCTCGCCCGCGGTGATGAGGGTGGTGAGGTCGGGGAGTTCGCGGGGATCGAGGTGGGGGAGGACGGCCGGCGGGAGGGTGGCGTGGGTGACGTTCCGGCCGTTGACCAGACGGGTCAGTGCCGGGCCGGGGACGAGGTCGTCCTGGGCTGCGAGGACGAGGCAGGCTCCGTTGCCGAGGGTGACGGTGAGTTCGGCGATGGCGGCGTCGAAGCTGGGTGAGGCGAATTGGAGGATGCGGCTGGCGGGTGTGATGGCGAAGGTTTCCGTTTGGGCGGTGATCAGGCTTGCCAGGCCGTGGTGGGTGACGGTGACGCCCTTGGGGTGGCCGGTGGAGCCGGAGGTGTAGATGACGTAGGCGGGGTGCGCGGTCAGCAGGGGACTGTGCCGTTCGGCGTCCGTGAGGTCGTGGTCGGGCAAGGCCGCCAGGGCCTGACCCAACTGGACGTCATCCAACACCAGTTGTACGGAGTCGGCTGCGGGCAGCTTGCCGTGCGTTGCTTCGTCGGTGATGACGAGTGCGGGCCGGGCATCGGCGAGCAGGTAGGCGATGCGGTCGGCGGGGTAGGCCGGGTCGATGGGCAGGTAGGCGCCCCCGGCCTTGGCCACGGCCAGGAGGGCGACGACGAGGTCGACGGATCGGGGCAGTGCGACGGCGACGAGTCGTTCGGGTCCGACGCCGTGTCCGGCGAGGTGGCGGGCGAGCCGGTTGGCGCGGGCGTTGAGTTCGGCGTAGGTCACCTCGACGTCCTCGAACACGACCGCGGTCGCGTCCGGCGTACGGGCGGCCTGCCCCTCGAACAGCTCGGGCAGCGTCACCGCCCGCACGTCCCGCGCCGTGCCGTTCCACTCCACCAGGACACGCCGGCGCTCATCCGTACCCAGCACATCGATGTCGCCGAGCGGCGCGTCCGGCGCCGCCTCCAGCGCTGCGACCACCCCTTCGCCGACGGTCTCCATCATGGCGCACAGGACATCGGGCGACCCGGGCGCGACGACCTGGGCGGTGAGCACGAACTCGTCCCCCGTGTCGTCGACGATCATGCCGACGGGGTAGTTCGTCCGCTCCTGCATGAACAGCACGTCCACGCCCGGGAGCCCGGCACGCGCCTGCTCGGAATCGGCCCTGCTGTGGCGGTAGTTCAGGAGCGAGGTGAAGAGCGGGGCGTCCCCGCGTATGCCGCTTGTCCGCTGGGCCATCGCCAGCGGCGCGTGTTCGTGCAGCAGCAACTCGGCCAGCTGGGCCTGAACGGCGCGTACGACGTCACGAGCGCCCGCGCCGCCGGTGCGGACACGGACCGGGAGGGTGTTGATGAACAGGCCCACGACCCGTTCGGCGCCCGTGCCCATCCGGCCGAACAGGATGGTCCCGAAGACCACGTCGTCGCGGCCCGAGGTCGCGGCCAGCACACGGGCCCAGATGACGTGGAACAACGTCGCCGGGCTCACGCCGAGGCGCCGCGCCTGCTCACGGAGCCGCCCTGCGAGCCGCGGGTCCATCCGGGCGGTGGACTCGGTGGCCCCCGTGCCGTCCCCGTGGACGTCCACCAGCCCGAACGAGGCGGTCGGCTCGGTGACGTCGCCGAGCAGGCGGCCGAAGTACGCCTCGTGCTCCTGCCGGGACACCTGGCCCCGTGCCTGGGCGACGACGTCGCGGTACGGCGCGGGCGCGGGCAGTTCGTCGTCGCGCCCCTCGATGAACGCGTGCACCTCGCCCAGAATGACGTCGAGCGCGGTGTGGTCCTGGATCAGGTGGTGCACCTGCACCAGCGCGAGCCACTGCTCGCCGCCCGGCTGCGCGGCCACGTGCACACGGATGAGGGGGGCGCTGCTGACGGTCATGGACGCGGGGCACGCGGCCAGCAGCCGGGCGACCAGGTCGTGGTCGTCGGCCGCGGCACCGGCGTCGCCGGTCAGCACGACTTCGTCCACCGGCAGTTCGGCGCGCCGGAGCACCACCTGCACCGGTTCGGGCAGCCCTTCCCACAGGAAGGCCGTTCTCAAGTTCTCGTGCCGGTCCACCACCTTCCGCAGGGCGGCCACGAACGCGTCGAGTCTGCCGCGGGAGTCGAAGCGGAGAACGGTGGGCAGGACGTACACGTCCTCGTCCGCGGTCCCGCCGCCCATGAGGTGGTGGAAGAGGATGCCCTCCTGCAGCGGGGCGAGCGGGTAGACGTCCGCCACATTCGCGGCGCCGCCGGGGACGCGGGCGGTGATCTCCGCGATGTGCCCGGCGTCCAGGTCGACCAGCGGAAGCATGTCCGGCGTGATCACCTGCGCCCCGGCCGGGATGCGGTTCGCGGGCACCTCCACCTCGGTCCGGCCGGTGGTCGCCGCCAGACCGGCCACGGTGGGCGTGGTGAACAGGGACCGTACGTTGATCGACAGGCCACGGGCGCGCAGCCGCTCGACCAGCGTCACCGCCAGCAGCGAGTGGCCGCCGAGGTCGAAGAAGTTGTCGTCGACCCCGACGTGCGGCCGGCCGAGGATCTCGGCGAAGGCGTCGCACAGGATCTCCTCGCGGGCGGTGCGCGGCCCTCGGCCGGCCTGCCCGGAGGTGTACTCGGGCGTGGGCAGGGCCTTGCGGTCCAACTTGCCGTTGACCGTGACGGGGAGGGCGTCCAGGACGACCACGGCCGAGGGCACCATGTAGTCGGGCAGCAGGCCGCCGACGTGGGCGCGGACGCCGGCGCCGTCGACGTCCGCCTTCGGGACGACGTAGCCGACGAGGCGCTTGCCGCCGGGCTGGTCCTCGCGGACGACGACGGCGGCCTGGGCGACGGCCGGGTGGGCGGCCAAGGCGGCCTCGACCTCGCCGAGTTCGATGCGGAAGCCGCGGATCTTGACCTGGTCGTCGGTGCGGCCCAGGTACTCCAGCTGTCCGTCCGCGGTCCAGCGCACGAGGTCGCCGGTGCGGTACATCCGCTCGCCGGGCCGACCGTACGGGTTGGCGACGAAGCGCTCCGCGGTGAGGCCGGGGCGCCGGAGGTAGCCGCGGGCGAGCTGGGCGCCGGCGAGGTAGAGCTCGCCGGGGACACCGGGCGGAACGGGCCGCAAGGAGGCGTCGAGGACGTAGGTGCGGGTGTTCCACACCGGTCGGCCGATCGGGACGGTCGGGTCGTCGACGGTGAGGTGCGAGGCGTGCGTGACGTCGATGGACGCCTCGGTGGGGCCGTAGAGGTTGTGCAGCGGAGCGTCGAGCGTGCGGAGGAACTGGTCGCGCAGCTCGGGGGTGAGTGCCTCGCCGCTGCACAGGACCGCGCGCAGGGTGGTGCAGTCGGCCGCCGACGGTTCGGTGAGGAAGGCCTTCAGCATGGAGGGCACGAAGTGGCTCACGGTGACCTGCCGCGCCCGGACGAGGCCGGCCAGGTAGCCGGGGTCGCGGTGTCCGCCGGGGCGGGCCACGACCAGGACGGCGCCCTGGAGGAGGGGCCAGAAGAACTCCCAGACGGACACGTCGAATCCGAACGGGGTCTTCTGCAGCACCCGGTCCGAGGCCCCGATCGGGTACTGGTGCTGCATCCACTCCAGCCGGTTGACCACGCCCTGGTGCGGTACGGCGACCCCCTTGGGCCGTCCGGTGGAGCCGGAGGTGTAGATCACGTACGCCGGGTGCGCGGGCAGCAGCACACCGCCGCGGTCACCGTCGCCGAGGTCGGCCGGGGACAGGCCGTCGAGGGCGAGCGCCGTGTCCGGGTCGTCCAGGACGAGGTGCCGCACCTCCCCGCCGTCGGGAAGACGCGGGTGGAGGGCGCCGGTGGTGACGACGACGGCGGGCCGGGCGTCGGAGAGCAGGTGGGCGACCCGGTCGGCGGGGTGGTCGGGGTCGATCGGGAGGTAGGCGCCGCCGGCCTTCACCACCGCGAGGAGGGTGGCGGCCAGATCGGCGGAGCGTTCGAGATGCACCCCGACGAGGCTTTCCGGGCCGACGCCGTGGCCCGCCAGGTGCCGGGCGAGCCGGTTGGCGCGGGCGTTGAGGTCGGCGTACGACACCTCGACGTCCTCGAACACCACCGCCGTCGCGTCGGGGGTGCGGACCACCTGCGCCTCGAACAGTTCCGGCAGCGTCGCCGCCGGGACCTCGTGCGCGGTGTCGTTCCAGCCGGCCAGGACCTGCCGGCGTTCGTCCTTGCCGAGCAGGTCGATGGCGTCGACGGGCCGCGCCGGGTCGGCGGTCACCGCGTCGAGCACCCGGACGAGCCGCTCGGCCAGCGACTCCACGGTGCCGTGGTCGAACAGGTCCGCCGCGTAGCCGATCCCGCCCCTGAGACCGGCCGGGACACCGCCCGGGCCGAAGGTCTCCCTGATGGAGACGGCGAGGTCGGCCCTGGCCGGCGCCTCCCTGCTCGCGAGCACGGTGACGTCGAGGCCGGGCAGCGCGAGGGCCGGTTCGACGTTGTCCTGCAACGCCAGCATGACCTGGAACAACGGCTGGCGGGCCAGCGACCGGGCGGGCGCGAGGTCCTCCACCAGCCGCTCGAAGGGCAGTTCCTGATGGGTGAGCGCGTCCAGGTTCCGCTCGTGCACCCGGGCCAGAACGTCACGGAACGACGGGCGTCCCGACAGGTCGCCCCGGATCACCAGGGTGTTCACGAAGAAGCCGATGAGCTCGTTCAGATCGACTTCGGTACGCCCGGCCACCGGAGTGCCGATGGGGATGTCGGTGCCGGCGCCGAGACGGGAGAGCGTCGTGGCGAGCGCGGCATGGAGCACCGCGAACAGGGTGACGCCCTCGGCCCGGGCCAGGGCGGCGATCCGCCGGTGCAGATCGGCCGTGATGTCGAGGGCCGCGCTGCCGTCGCGGTGGCTCGGCACGGACGGGCGCGGGCGGTCGAACGGCAGGGGCAGTTCCTCCGGCAGATCGGCCAAGGCCTCCCGCCAGTACGCCAGTTCCCCGTTCAGGAAGCTAGCCGGGTCGTCCTCGCCGCCGAGGAGGTCGCGCTGCCAGAGCGCGTAGTCGGCGTACTGGACCGGCAGGGGCTCCCAGTCGGGGGCCCGGTCGCCGACCCGGGCGGTGTACGCCGTGGAGACGTCCCGAGCCAAAGGCGCCAGGGACCATCCGTCGTTGGCGATGTGATGGGCCACCAGGACCAGCACATGGTCCCGCGGGGCCACCGCGAGAAGGCACGCCCGCAAGGGGATCTCGCGGGAGAGGTCGAAGGGACGCACGGACTCCTCTGCCACCACCCGGGCGATCTCGTCCTCCGTCACCTCGATCACCGGCAGGCGCAGCCCGGCGTCCTCCGGCGTGAGGATCCGCTGCTGGGGGACGCCGTCGTCCGTCGCGATCAGCGTGCGCAGCGCCTCGTGCCGCTCGATCAGGTCCACCAGTGCCGCGTGCAGGGCCTCGTGGTTCAGGTCACCGGCAAGCCGCAGGGTGATCGGGATGTTGTACATCCCGTTGGGTCCTTGCAGTTCGCCGAGGAACCACAACCGCTGCTGAGCAAAGGACAGAGGAATCATCGGGGGCTCTCTACGACAGATGACGGACTGAACAGGTGGAACCGCGTGGGGACGCGAGGGGTGGGGCTCTAGCGCTGCCGGGGACGCAGCGCGGGCCGGCTGTGCTTCTCCGGTCCCAGCCGCTTGGCCAGTCCGGCGGGGGTGGGCGTTTCGAAGATCGCGCGGATCGGGACGTCCCTGTTGAGGGCGGCGCGGATGTGGCCGGCGAGCTGGGTGGCGAGGAGGGAATGCCCGCCGAGATCGAAGAAGTTGTCGTCCACTCCGAAGTCGGGGAGGCCCAGCACCTTGGCGAAGATGCTGCAGAGAGCGGCCTCTTCGGGTGTGGCGGGTTCCCTGCTCCCGCCCTGACCTGCGTAATCGGGCGCCGGGAGGGCGGAACGGTTCAGCTTGCCGTTCACCGTGACCGGCAGCTCGTCCAGGACGACGATCGCGGAGGGGACCATGTAGTCCGGCAGGAGGGTGGCGACATGGGTCCGCAGCACGCCGCTTGCCGCCGCCCGGAAGGCGCTGACGTCCTCGGCGGACACCTCGGGGGACGGTACGAGGTAGGCGGTGAGGCGTTGGTCGCCGGGTTGGTCCTCGCGGACGATGACGGTGGCGTGGGCGACGGCGGGGTGGGTGAGGAGTGCGGTCTCGATTTCGCCGAGTTCGATGCGGAAGCCGCGGATTTTGACCTGGTGGTCGGTGCGGCCGAGGTATTCGAGCTCTCCGTTGGTGTTCCAGCGGGCGAGGTCGCCGGTGCGGTACATGCGTGCGCCGGGCGTGCTGCTGTGGGGGTTGGCGACGAAGCGTTCGGCGGTGAGTGCGGGTCGGTTGAGGTAGCCGCGGGCGAGTTGGCTGCCTGCGAGGTAGAGCTCGCCTGTGACGCCGGGGGGTACGGGTTGGAGTGCGGCGTCCAGGATGTAGGTCTGGGTGTTCCAGATGGGTCGGCCGATGGGGACGACGCTGGTGGTGTGGGGTTCGCAGGTGTGGGCGGTGACGTCGATGGACGCCTCGGTCGGGCCGTACAGGTTGTGCAGGGGAATGCCGAAGGATGCGGCGAAGCGGTCGCGCAGTTCGGCGGGGAGGGCCTCGCCGCTGGCCATGACGGCGCGCAGGGACGGCATCGTCCACTGCGCCGTCTCAGCCGCCGCCGTGAACACCTGGAGCATGGAGGGGACGAAGTGGGCGATGGTGACGCGCTGACGCTGGATGAGTTCGGCGAGGTAGCCGGGGTCGCGGTGGCCGCCGGGGCGGGCGACGACGAGGGTGGCGCCTTCGAGGAGGGGCCAGAAGAACTCCCACACGGATACGTCGAATCCGAACGGGGTTTTCTGCACGACGCGGTCGCCCGGGGTGAGTTGGTAGGCGTGCTGCATCCAGGCGAGTCGGTTGACCACACCGGTGTGCGGGACGGTGACGCCCTTGGGGCGTCCGGTGGAGCCTGAGGTGTAGATGACGTAGGCGGGGTGGGCCAGGAGCGGCAGCTGGTCGGGGTCGGTGTCGGCCTGACTGTGCAGTTCGGTCGCGGGGTCGTCCAGCACCAGCCGCGTCACGCCCTCGGGCAGCACGTTCTCGAACTGGCGGGTGGTCACCACCAGCGCCGGCGTGGCGTCGCGCAGCACGTAGGCCACACGCTCGGCCGGGTATTCGGGGTCGATCGGTACGTACGCCGCGCCGGACTTGAGGACGGCGAGCAGTGTGACGACGAGGTCCGGGGAGCGGTCCATCATGACCGCGACCCGCTGCTCCGGGCCTGCGCCACGCGCCGTCAGCAGTCGTGCCAGCCGGTTCGCCCGGGCGTTGAGGTCCGCGTAGGACAGCGTGGTGTCCTCGAAGACCACCGCGGTCGCGTCCGGCGTGCGGGCCACCCGGGCCTGGAACAGCTCGGGGAGCGTGGCCGGAGGGACAGCACGCGCGGTGTCGTTCCATTCCACCAGCAGCCGGCGTTCCTTGTCGTCCAGGACGTGGATCGCACGCAGCGGTCGCTCGGGCTCCTCCTCCAGCGCCGTGACGAGGTCCGCGACCGCGGTGTGCATGAAGGCGCCCAGCGACCGCGGCTCGACCGGGGCCACCGCCTGGATGGTGAAGGTGAAGTGGGGGTCCTGGTCGTTGACGGCGAATTCCAGCGGGTAGTTGGTGCGCTCGTGCCCGTGCAGCAGTTCCATCCCGTCGGGGCCCGGTGCCGCCGTGTCCTCGGCGTGCCGGTAGTTGAACAGCGACGTGAACAGCGGTGTCCGGGCGGGAAGGGCGCTGGCCCGCTGGGCCAGGATGAGCGGCGCGTGCTCGTGCACCAGCAGGTCCGCGAGCTGCCGCCGCATCGCGTACACGGCCTCACGCACGCTCACGGAGCCGATGTCGAGGCGGGCGGGCAGCGTGTTGACGAACAGGCCGGGTACCCGGTCGGCTCCGGCGCCCGCGTTCATCCGGCCGAACAGCACCGTGCCGAACACCACGTCGTCCCGGCCCGAGGTGGCCGCCACGACCCGCGCCCAGGCGACGTGGAACAGCGTCGCCGGGCTGACACCCAGGCTCCGCGCCTGCTCCCTGAGCCGCTGCGCCACATCGGGACCGAGGGGCATGCGCACCTCGGACACGCCGCGGCCGTCACCGTGCACGTCCAGCAGGCCGTACGGAGCGGTCGGCTCGCTCACGTCACCCACAAGCCCCGCGAAGAACCGCTCGTGCTCCTCCGCCGGGATCGTGAGCCGTGCCCGCGCGACGAACTCGCGGAACGGCAGCGGCGCGGGCAGTGTTTCCGCGCCTCCGGAGAGAATCGCGCGGATCTCGTCGAAGACCAGGGCGAGGGACGTACGGTCCTGCACCAGGTGGTGCACCTCCAGCAGCACGACCCACCGCCCGTCGCCGGGGTCCTGCGCGACCGCGGCCTGCAGCAGGGGCGCGCGCCGGACGTCCATCGGCTCCGTGCGCGTGGCCAGCAGGCCGCCGACGACGTCCGCGCCCTCCAGCCGGAGCGTCCTGACCGCGACGGGGGCCGTGCGCAGGACGACCTGGACGGGCTCCCGGAGCCCTTCCCACAGGAAGGCCGTACGCAGGATGTCGTGCCGGTCGACCACCTGCTGCACGGCGGCGAGAACGGCGTCCACCCGCTCCCGGGAGTCGAAGCGGAGGACGTACGGCAGCGTGTACAGGTCGCTGCCGTTCTCGCCCTCCAGCAGGTGGTGGAAGAGGATGCCCTCCTGCAGCGGAGCCAGCGGGTAGATGTCGGCGATGTCGGCCGCGCCGCCTGGCACCTCCGCGGTGACGACGGCGATCTCCTCCGCCGTGAGGTCGGCCAGCGTCACCATCTCCGGCGTGATCGCCGTGGCACCCGCGGGGATGCCGTTGTCGGGCAGCACCACCTTCGGAGCGCCCTCCAGCGCCGCGAGACCGGCCACGGTCGGGCTGGTGAACAGCGTCCGCACATCCACCGCGACACCCGCCGCCCGGGCCCGCTCCACCAGCGTCACAGCCAGCAGGGAGTGCCCACCCAGCTCGAAGAAGTCGTCGTCGACACCGACGGAGGGCAGGCCGAGCACCTCGGCGAACAGCGCGCACAGGATCTCCTCCTGCACCGTCGACGGCCCGCGCCCGGTGACCGCGGCGGCGTGGTCCGGAGCCGGCAGCGCCCTGCGGTCGAGCTTGCCGTTGACCGTCAACGGCAGTGCGTCCAGCACCAGGATCGCGGCCGGGACCATGTACTCGGGCAGCACCTGCGCCAGGCGCGCGCGCATCTGCACGACGTCCGCGTCACCGGCCGCCACCACGTACCCGGTCAGGCGCTTGTCTCCCGGGCGGTCCTCGCGGACCACCACGGCCGCCTGCGTGACGGACGGGTGGGCGAGCAGCGCGGCCTCGATCTCGCCGAGTTCGATGCGGAACCCGCGGATCTTCACCTGGTCGTCGGTGCGGCCCAGGTACTCCAGCTGCCCGTCGGTGTTCCAGCGGGCCAGGTCGCCCGTGCGGTACATCCGTTCGCCGGGTGCGCCGTACGGGTTGGCGACGAACCGCTCGGCGGTGAGCCCCGGCCGGTCCAGGTAGCCGCGGGCCAGCTGCACACCGGCCAGATAGAGTTCGCCGGCCACCCCGGCAGGCACCGGCCGCAACGCCGTGTCCAGCACGAACACCCGGGTGTTCCAGACGGGGCGCCCGATCGGCACCCCACCGCCGGCGTCCGCCCCCGGCTCACAGGTGAAGGCGGTGACGTCGATGGCCGCCTCGGTCGGGCCGTACAGGTTGTGCAGCGGGATCGGCAGCACGGCGTGGAACTGGTCGCGCAACGAGGCCGGCAGCGCCTCGCCGCTGCAGACCACGGCCCGCAGGGAGACGCACTCGCGGGCGGCGGCTTCAGCGACGAACACCTGGAGCATCGACGGGACGAAGTGGGCGACGGTGACCTGCTCGCGCCGGATCAGTCCGGCCAGGTACCCCGGGTCGCGGTGACCGCCCGGACGGGCCGCCACCAGCGTCGCGCCCTCGATCAGCGGCCAGAAGAACTCCCACACCGACACGTCGAACCCGAACGGGGTCTTCTGCACGACGCGGTCATCGGGGGTCAGCCGGTAGGCGTCCTGCATCCACGCCAACCGGTTGACCAGGCCCCGGTGGGTGATCGTCACGCCCTTGGGACGCCCGGTGGACCCGGAGGTGTAGATGACGTACGCGGGGTGATCGACCAGAAGGCCACGGGTGCGGTCGCCGTCGTCGAGGTCGGCCGGGGACAGGCCGTCGAGGACAAGCGCCGTTTCCGGTTCGTCGAGGACGAGGCGGGGGAGCTGCCCGCTGTCCGCCGGGTTCAGGGCAGCGGTGGTGACCAGGAGTACGGGACCGGCGTCGGCGAGGAGACCGGCGATGCGGTCCGCCGGGTGGTCGGGGTCGACCGGGAGGTAGGCGGCGCCCGTCTTGAGGACGGCCAGCAGGGTGACGACGAGATCGGCGGAGCGCTCCAGGTCGACCGCGACAAGAGTTTCGGGTCCGGCGCCGCGTCCGGCCATGAGCCGGGCGAGCCGGTTGGCACGCGCGTTGAGATCGGCGTAGGACAGCCGCTCGTCCTCGAAGACCACGGCGGTGGCGTCGGGGGTGCGCGCGGCCTGTGCCTGGAAGAGGTCCGGCAGCGTCGCCGCCGGAACCTCGTGCGCGGTGTCGTTCCACGTCGTCAGCACGGTATGACGCTCGTCCGGGCCGAGCAGGTCGATGTCGGTGACGGGGCGTGCGGGGTCGGCGGTCGCGATGTCGAGGACACGGACGAACCGCTCGGCCAGCGACTCAGCCGTGCCGTGGTCGAACAGGTCGGCGGCATAGGTGAGGGAGCCGCTCAGGCCGCCGGTTTCGGTCTCGCGGAGCTGGACGTCGAGGTCGAACTTGGCGGGCAGGTCACCCGTGTTCAGGACGTGGGTCTCGACGCCGGGGAGGGCGAGGTCGGCCGGAGCGGCGTTCTGCAGCGCCAGCATGACCTGGAAGAGCGGATGGCGGGCCATGGACCGGGCGGGGGCCAGGTCCTCCACCAGCCGTTCGAACGGCACGTCCTGGTGGGCGAAGGCGTCCAGACCCCGTTCGCGCACGCGGTGCAGCAGTTCCCGGAAGGACGGTTCCCCCGAGACGTCGGTGCGGATGACCAGGGTGTTGACGAAGAAGCCGACCAACTCGTCCAGGTTCTCGTCGGTGCGGCCCGCCAGCGAGGTCCCGATGGGGATGTCGGCACCCGCGCCGAGGCGGAAGAGCAGCGTGGCGAGGGCGGCTTGCAGCACCATGAACACGGTGACGCCCTCGGCACGGGCCAAGCCCGTGATCCGCTCGTGGAGTTCGCCGTCGATGCGCAGGCCGACGGTCCCGCCGCGGTGTGAGGCCACCGGCGGCCGGGGCCGGTCGGTGGGCAGGGCGAGTTCCTCCGGCAGACCGGTGAGGGCCTCGCGCCAGTAGTGCAGTTGGCGGTTGAGGACGCTCGCCGCGTCGTGGTCCTCGCCCAGGAGCTCGCGCTGCCAGAGGGCGTAGTCCGTGTACTGGACCGGGAGCGGTTCCCACGCCGGAGCCCGGCCGCCCGCGCGGGCGGCGCAGGCGGTGGAGAGGTCGCGGGCGAGAGGCGCGAGCGACCAGCCGTCACCGGCGATGTGGTGCAGCACCAGGACCAGCACGTGTTCCTGCGGGGCGATGGCGAACAGCCGTGCCCGCAGGGGGAGTTCGTCGGAGAGGTGGAAGGGGCGACGCGCCTCCTCGGCCATGGCCCGCGCCACCTCGCCCTCCGGCATCTCCTCCTGGAGGAACGGCAGATCGATCGCCTGAGGAGCGAGGACGCGCTGCTCGGGTGCGCCGTCGACATGCGCGAAGACGGTGCGGAGCACTTCGTGGCGGGCGACGACGTCGGCGAGCGCGGCCCGGAGGACGTCGGGATCGACGTCGCCGGTGAGGCGGAGGGCGATGGGGATGTTGTAGAGCGCGGACGGCCCTTCCAACTGCTCCAGGAACCACAGGCGCTGCTGGGCGTACGACAGCGGCACCGTCGCGGGCCGCGGCCGGGCGGTCAGCGGCAGACGCGCGGTGTCGGCGCCGGTCTGGGCGAGGCGGAGGGCGAGCCCGGCGACCGTGGGCGTCTCGAACAGGGCCCGGACCGGGACCTCGGCCCCAAGGGCGGTGCGGATACGGCTGACCAGACGGGTGGCCAGGAGGGAGTGTCCGCCGAGGTCGAAGAAGTTGTCGTCCACCCCGACGTGCGGGAGACCGAGGACGTCGGCGAACGCCTGGCCGAGGAGCTGCTCCTGGAGGGTCCGCGGTTCCCGCCCCGGGCCCGTGGTGCCGTAGTCGGGGGCGGGCAGGGCCTTGCGGTCCAGCTTGCGGTTCACCGTGAGCGGGAGGGCGTCGAGCTCGACGATCGCCGACGGCAGCATGTAGTCCGGCAGTACGGCCGACAGGCCGGCACGGACGTCCACGACGTCCATGCCGCTCGCCGGGACGATGTATCCGACGAGGCGCTTGTCGCCGGGCTGGTCCTCGCGCACCACCACCGCCGCCTGGGCGACGGACGGCTGGGCGAGCAGAGCGGCCTGGATCTCGCCGAGTTCGATGCGGAAGCTGCGGACCTTGACCTGGTCGTCGGTGCGGCCGAGGTACTCCAGCAGCCCGTCGGAGTTCCACCGGACCAAGTCGCCGGTCCGGTACATCCGCTCGCCGGGTGCGCCGTAGGGGTCGGCGACGAACCGCTCCGCCGTCAGGCCGGGCCGGTTGACGTATCCCCGGGCCACCTGCACGCCCGCCAGGTACAACTCCCCTGCCACCCCTGGAGCCACCGGCCGCAACGCCGCGTCCAGCACAAAGGCCCGGACATTCGGCAGCGGACGGCCGATGGGCGGAGTCCGGTCCCACGACCGCGCGCCGCACCGCATCAGCGTGGCCCCGATGGTCGTCTCCGTCGGCCCGTAGCTGTTGTAGAACTCCCGGTCGGTAGTGACCCACCGGTTGACGAGACCCGCGTCCGGCGCCTCACCGCCCACGATGAGCGTCCGCAGCTCCGGCAGGCGCGCCGGGTCCAGCTGCCGCGCGACCCCCGGTGTCACGTGCGCCACGGACACGTTCTGCGCGCGCATCAAGTCCTGCAGGCGTTCGAGGTCGACCCGGTCCTCATCGGCGGCCAGCACGAAGGCCGCACCGGAGACCAGGGTGACGAAGAGGTCCTGCACCGACACGTCGAAGCTGAACGCCGTCGCCCCCAGCATCCGTGCACCCTCGCCGATCCCGTACTCGGCTGCGGCGGCGGCGATGTTGTTGGCGAGCGAGCGATGCGTGACCGCGACGCCCTTGGGACGCCCCGTGGAGCCCGAGGTGTAGATGACGTACGCGCGGTGGTCGGGCAGCAGCGGGCCGCGCCGGTCCGCGTCGGACAGGTCATGCGCGGCGCGGCCCGACAGGTCGTCGAGGGACGGACGAGTGACGTCGACGCCCGGCAGGCCCTCCCACGTCGCGTCGCCTCCGATGAGGACCGAGGGCCGTGCCTCGGCGAGCAGATACGCGATGCGCTCGACCGGGTGCCCGGGATCGACGGGGAGGTAGGCGGCCCCGGTTTTGAGAGTGGCCAGGATGGCGACGACGAGATCGACGGACCGGGGAAGGGCCAGGGCGACCAACTGCTCTGGTTTCGCGCCGTGTTCGATCAGCAGCCGGGCGAGCTGGTTGGCACGGGTGTTGAGTTCGGCGTAGGACACGTCCATGCCTTCGAACACCAGGGCAGGCGCCGAGGGAGTACGTGCGACCTGGGCCTCGAACAGCTCGGTGACCGTGGTCTGCGGCAGCTGCCGGGTGGTGTTGTTCCACTCCACCAGGACGCGGTGGTGCTCGGCCGGGCTGAGCACGTCGATCCGGTCCACGGGGACGGACGGATGCGCGGTGACGGTGTGCAGGACCCGGGTGAAGCGTTCGGCGAGGGCGGCGGCGGTGTGGTGGTCGAACAGGTCGGTGGCGTAGGTGATCGCGCCGTGGAGGCCGGCGGGCTTGCCGTTGTCGGTGAGGTGTTCGTTGAGCTGGAGGTCGAGGTCGAACTTGGCGGGACCGTTGCCCGTGGGCAGAGCCTCGGCGGACAGGCCGGGCAGTTCGAGAACGGCCTGCGTGTTGTTCTGGAGGGTGAGCATGACCTGGAACAGCGGGTGGCGGGCCATCGACCGGGTCGGCGAGAGCTCTTCCACCAGGCGCTCGAACGGGATGTCCTGGTGGGCGTAGGCGTTGAGTGCGTGCTCGCGGACGCGTTCGAGGAGCTGGATGAAGTCGGGGTCGCCTGACAGGTCGGTGCGCAGGACGAGGGTGTTGACGAAGAATCCGACGAGGTCGTCGACTGCTTGGTCGGTGCGTCCGGCGATGGGGGTGCCGATGGGGATGTCGTCGCCGGCGCCGAGGCGGTTCAGCAGTACGGCGAGTGCGGCTTCCGCCACCATGAACACGGTCACACCCTGGGCCCGTGCCAGATCCACGACGGCCTGGTGGACGTCGGCGTCGATGCGGAGGTCGACGGTGGCGCCGCGGTGGGAGGCCACCGGGGGACGGGGTCGGTCGGTCGGCAGCGCCAGTTCTTCGGGGGCGTCATCGAGTGCGTGCTGCCAGTAGGCGAGTTGCTCGGCCAGGAGGCTGCCGGGGTCGGAGGCGTCACCGAGCAACTCCTGTTGCCAGATGCTGTAGTCGGCGTACTGGACGGGCAGGGGTGCCCAGGTGGGGGCGGTGCCGGTGGTGCGGGCGGTGTAGGCGGTGGAGACGTCGTGGGCCAGGGGGCCGAGGGACCATCCGTCACCGGCGATGTGGTGGAGGACGACGACCAGCACATGCTCATCGGGACCGGTCCGGATCAGGCGGGCCCGCAGCGGGATCTCGCTCGCCAGATCGAAGGGTTGTGCCGCCGCCTCGGCCCCGGCCTGCGGTGCCTGTTCGGCGTCGATGACGGTGAAGAGGTCACCGATGTCGTCGGCGTCGATGATGCGCTGGTGGGGCCGGCCGTCGACGGTGGTGATGACGGTGCGGAGGACTTCGTGGCGGGCGACGACGTCGCGGAGTGCGGCGTTGAGGGCGTCGGTGTCGAGGGTGCCGGTCAGCCGCAGCGCCATGGGGATGTTGTAGGTGGGGGACGGTCCTTCGAGTTCGCTGAGGAACCACAGGCGCTGCTGGGCGAACGACAACGGCACCAGTTCCGGCCGCTGCGCCGGGACCAAGGCAGGCCGCGAGGCGCTGGTGGTGGTCAGCCGGTCCGCGAGTTCGCGGAGCGTGGGTGCCTCGAACAGCGTACGAATCGGGACCTCTACCCCGAATGCTGATCGGATGCGGCTGATCAGGCGCGTCGCGAGGAGGGAATGGCCGCCGAGTTCGAAGAAGTTGTCGTCGATGCCGACGGACGGCAGGCCGAGTGTCTCGGCGGCCAGGGCGCACAGGATTTCTTCCTGGGCGTTGGCCGGGCCTCGGCTGGTGGCCGTGGTGGTGTAGTCGGGGGCGGGGAGGGCTTTGCGGTCGAGTTTGCGGTTCGCGGTGAGCGGGAGGGCGTCGAGTGCGACGATCGCCGCAGGCACCATGTAGTCGGGCAGCAGGCCGGTGACGTGGGCGCGCAGTTCGGCGCCGTCCACGGTTGCTCCCGTGACGATGTAGCCGACGAGGCGCTTGTCGCTGGGCTGGTCCTCACGCACCACCACTGCCGCCTGGGCGACGGACGGGTGGGTGGCCAAGGCGGCTTCGACCTCGCCGAGTTCGATGCGGAACCCGCGGATCTTGACCTGGTCGTCGGTGCGGCCCAGGTATTCGAGTTGCCCGTCGGCGGTCCATCGGACCAGGTCCCCGGTGCGGTACATGCGCTCGCCCGCACCGCCGTAGGGGTTGGCGACGAACCGTTCCGCGGTCAGCGCGGGCCGGGCGAGGTATCCGCGGGCCAGGCCGGCTCCGGAGATGTACAGCTCTCCGGCCACGCCGGCCGGCACCGGGCGAAGAGCCGCGTCCAGCGCGAACACCCGGGTGTTCCAGATGGGCTGCCCGATGGGTACACGGGTGCCCTGTCCAGGATGCAGGGCCACCAGCGTCGACCACACGGTGGTCTCCGTCGGGCCGTAGAGGTTGGTCACCGACACTGCCGCTGCCGTCAACTGCTCAGCGAGCGCCGGAGGCAGTGCCTCACCGCCGACCAGCGCCCGGAGCCCGCTGATCGCGTCCGGTGCCTCCACGGCCAGGGCCTGCCACACCGCGGGCGTCGCCTGCAGCACCGTGGCGCCCGACCGGTGGATCAGTTCGGCCAGGGCCTGCGGGTCCCGGGCGGTGTCGCGGTCGGCGAGCACCACGCGGGCGCCGGACACCAGGGGTACGAAGACCTCCAGTGTGTGGATGTCGAACGCCACTGTGGTCACGGCGACGAGGGCGTCGTCGGTGTCCAGGGCCAGGTACTCGCGCAGGGCGGCCACGAAGTTGCCGAGCGCGTGGTGGGAGACCACGGTCCCCTTCGGCCGGCCCGTGGAGCCCGAGGTGTAGATCACGTACGCGGGGTGGGCGGGCAGCAGTGCCACGCCGCGTTCGGCGCCGGTCAGGTCCCCGCCCTCACGACGTGAGATCGCTTCGGCGGTCTCCGGGGCGTCCACGACCAGCCGCGCCGTGCCCTCCGGCAGCACCGACTCCACCGCACGGGTCGTCACCACCAGCGCGGGCCGGGCGTCCGCCATCACATAGGCGATGCGATCGACCGGGTGGCCGGGATCGATGGGGAGGTAGGCGGCGCCTGTCTTGAGCGTGGCCATGATGGCGACGACGAGGTCGACGGACCGGGGAAGGGCCAGCGCGACCAGTTGTTCGGGCCGTGCCCCGTGCTCGGCCAGCAGCCGGGCGAGCCGGTTGGCGCGGGCGTCGAGTTCCGCGTAGGACACGGCGATGCCCTCGAACACCACGGCGGTGGCGTCCGGGGTGCGTGCGGCCTGTACCTGGAACGACTCCACCACCGTCGCCGGCGGCGCCTCCCTGACGGTGTCGTTCCACTCCTCCAGGATGCGGTGGTGCTCGGCCGGGCCGAGGACGTCGATCCGGCTCACGCGGACCGACGGTTCGGCGGCCACCGTTTCCAGGACCCGGACGAGACGTTCGCCGATGCCGGCGGCGGTGTCGTGGTCGAACAGGTCGGTGGCGTAGGTGATCGCGCCGTGCAGGCCCGCGGGCTCGCCCGCGTCGGTGAGGTGTTCGCCGAGCTGGACGTCCAGGTCGAACTTGGCCGGCACCTCGCCGGTGGGCAGGATCTCGACGTCCAGGCCGGGCAGTTCGAGATCCGGGGTGGTGTTGTTCTGGAGGGTGAGCATGACCTGGAACAGGGGGTGGCGGGCCATCGACCGGGCCGGGGTGAGCTGTTCCACCAGCCGTTCGAACGGCACGTCCTGATGCGCGTACGCGCCCAGAGCCGTCTCACGCGCCTGACCCAGCATGTCCAGGAACGTCGGGTCGCCGGACACGTCGGTGCGCAGGACGAGGGTGTTGACGAAGAATCCGACGAGGTCCTCCACCGCCTCGTCGGTGCGTCCGGCGATGGGGGTGCCGATGGGGATGTCGTCGCCGGCGCCGAGGCGGTGCAGAAGGACGGCCAGTGCCGCCTGCGTCACCATGAACAGGGTGACACCGTGTGCGCGGGCCAGCTCGGCCAGTGCCTGGTGGACCTCGGCGCCGATGTGGAGGTCGACGGCAGCGCCGCGGTGGGTGGCCACCGGGGGCCGGGGCCGGTCGGTGGGCAGTGCCAGTTCCTCGGGCGCGCCGTCCAGCGCGTGGCGCCAGTACGCGAGTTGCTCCGACAGCAGGCTCGCGGAGTCGGTCGCGTCACCCAGCAGTTCGCGCTGCCAGAGGCCGTAGTCGGCGTACTGCACCGGCAACGTGCCCCATGCGGGGAGTTCACCGGTGGAGCGGGCGGCGTACGCGGCCGACAGGTCACGCGCCAGCGGGGCCAGCGACCAGCCGTCGCCCGCGATGTGGTGCAGCACCATGACCAGCACGTGCTCGTCCGGCCCCACCTCGGCCAGCGACATGCGGACGGGGATGTCGGTGGCCAGGTCGAACCGGTGCCCCGCGGCCTCGCTCAGCCAGGACGGCAGGGCGCCTTCCGTCACCGGGCTGACCGGCAGCACGGCACGGGCTTCCTCGGACGGCAGGATCCGCTGGTAGGGCACGCCGTCCACGGTGGTGAAGACCGTCCGCAGGACTTCGTGCCGGCCCACGACGTCGTGCAGCGCGGCGCGCAGGGCGTCGGTGTCCAGCCTGCCGGTCAGCCGCAGCGCCATGGGGATGTTGTAGGTGGCCGAGGGGCCTTCCAGCTCGCTGAGGAACCACAGCCGCTGCTGGGCGAACGACAGCGGCACCAGCTCCGGTCGCCGCGCGGGCGCCAACGGGGGCCGGGACGCGCCGGAGGCGGTCAGCCGGCCCGCCAGTTCACGGAGCGTGGGTGCCTCGAACAGCGTCCGGATGGGCACCTCCACCCCGAACACCGACCGGATGCGGCTGACCAGCCGGGTCGCGAGCAGGGAGTGCCCGCCCACCTCGAAGAAGTTGTCGTCCACCCCCACGGAGGGCAGGTTGAGCACGTCGGCGGCCAGCGCGCACAGGATCTCCTCCTGTGCCGTCGCCGGACGCCGGGCGCCGCTGTCCGCGTCGTGACGCGGAGCCGGCAGCGACTTGCGGTCCAGCTTGCCGTTGACCGTGAGCGGCAGTGCGTCCAGTGCGACGATCGCCGTCGGCAGCATGTAGCCGGGCAGCACGGCTGAGAGAGCGGCACGGACGTCGGCGATGTCGACGCCGTCCGCACCACTCGCGGGGACGACGTAGCCGACGAGGCGCCGGTCGCCGGGCTGGTCCTCACGTACGACCACCGCGGCTTGGCCCACGGACGGATGCGCCGTCAGCGCGGCCTCGACCTCACCGGGCTCGATCCGGAAACCGCGGATCTTCACCTGGTCGTCCGCCCGGCCCAGGTACTCCAGATGACCGTCGGCGCCCCATCGCACCAGGTCACCGGTCCGGTACATCCGCTCGCCCGCCGTGAACGGGCTGGCCACGAACCGCTGCGCGCTCAGGGCGGGGCGGTCAAGGTATCCCCGCGCCAACTGCACGCCGGCGACGTACAGCTCACCCGCGACACCTGGGGGCACCGGCCGCAGCGCACCGTCGAGCACGTACGCCCGGGTGTTCCACACCGGGCGGCCGATGGGCACGGTCGAGTGCCCGCGGTCCGCCGCGCTCCACCGTCCGTACGTGACCTGGATGGTCGTCTCGGTCGGCCCGTACAGATTGATCAACGGAACGCCCCACGCCCCGGCGACCCGCGCCGCCAAGGGCGCGGGAAGCGCCTCGCCACCGGACAGGACGAGCCGGAGGCGACCCGCGTCCTCCAGCGGAAGGGTGTCCAGCACCGAGGGAACGAGCTGCGCCACCGTGACGCCGTGGCGCACGATGTGCGCCATCAGCCTCTGCGGGTCCCGGGCCTCCTCGCTGGACACCAGGGACATCGCGGCACCGCTGACCAGCGGCAGCCACACCTCGCAGCCGGCCGCGTCGAAGCTGGCGGACGTACGGGCCAGCACGACGTCGCCGGCTTTCGTGCCGCTTGCCTCGCGCAGGCACAGCAACTGGTTCACGAGCCCCGCGTGCGGCACCGCGACACCCTTGGGCCGGCCGGTGGACCCGGAGGTGTAGATCACGTACGCCGGATGCGCGGACCGCAGCACCGCGCACCGCTCGGCGTCGGCCAGGTCGGCGTCACCCAGGTCCTCAAGCGCCGCGACGGTGCCCGGGGCATCGATCGCCAGAGCCGTCACCTCGTCCGGCAGCCCCTCCTGTGCCGCCTCGGTGGTGAGCACGAGGCCGGGCCGGGCGTCCCGGAGCATGTAAGCGATCCGGTCGGCGGGGTAGGCGGGGTCCACGGGTACGTACGCCGCCCCCGCCTTCACCACCGCCAGCAGGGCGACCACCAGGTCGGCCGAGCGGTCCATCAGCACCGCCACCCGGTCCTCCGGCCCCGCACCCCTGATGACCAGCAGCCGCGCCAGACGGTTCGCCCGGGCGTTCAGCTCCGCGTACGTCAGCTGGGTGTCCCCGGACACCACCGCGGTCGCGTCCGGCGTGCGCGCGACCTGCGACTGGAACAGTTCGGGAAGCGTTGTGAGGGGGACCTCCCGCTCGGTGTGGTTCCACTCCACCAGCACGCGGTGCTGTTCGACGGGGGTGGCCAGGTCCAGCCGGGCGAGCGGCGCACCGGGCTCCAGGCCGGCCAGTGCGGTGAGCAGATACAGGAACCGCGCCTGGTGGGCGGCGTTCTCCTCCTCGGTGTAGAGCGCGGGGTTGGCCAGGAAGTCCAGCCGCAGACCCGTGTCCCGCTCGTAGATGAGGATCGTCAGGTCGTCCACCGCGCCGTTCGCGAGGTAGGTGCGCGCGGTGGTCTCGCACTGCCCGAACCGGGGCATCGTCCGGTCGTCGGGGAGGAAGTTGATCGCGGGACCGAACATGCGGCCGCCCGTACGGGCGAGTTTGAGGTCGCGGTACAGATCCTCGTACCGGTAGCGCTGGTGCTGCAGAACCCCCCGGCTCCGCGCGGACGCCTCCCTGGCCAGGTCACGCACGCTCATGTCCGCCGCGATGCGCATGCGCAGCGGCAGCACCTGGGCCATGCTCGCCACCGACCCCTGCACCCGCGACCCCTTGCGCGCCGTGACGGTCAGCCCCATCACGACGTCCTGCGCCTGCGCCACCCGATGCGCGTACAGCCCGGCGGCCCCGATCAGCAGGGCGGGCAGGGCGACGCCGGACGCGCGGGCCACCTGCCGAAGCGACTGCGCGACCTCGGCCGAGACCTCGGCGGTGCGGCGGTGAGCACGGTGGGACGCCGACGCCGACGCCGACGCCGACGCCGAGGCCAGGCTCACGGCCTCGGGCGCGTCCTCCATCCGCTCGGCCCAGTAGGCGCGGTCCCGCGTGAACTGCTCGCTCCCGCGGTACGACTCGTCGTCGGCCAGGATCTCCTCGAGCGTCGCGAATGGCGTGAACGGGCAGTCGCGCCCCTCTTCGAGGGCGGTGTAGATCTCCGTCACCCGGTTCAGCCACACCGCGTAGCCGACGGCGTCCACCGCGATGTGATGGGCCCGCAGATACACCACGGTCCTGTCCTCGCCCACCATGAGCGCGGTGAAGGTGATGATCCGGCCGTGTTCGAGATCGGCGGGACGCGCCGCGTCGGCCCGCATCCATGCCTCCGCGGCCGCCACCGGTCCGGGCTCCGCGCGCAGGTCGACCACGGGCAACCGGTAGTCGGGCAGGGGTTCGACCACCTGCCACGGGCCGTCTTCGTTTTGCCCGAACCGCCGGTGCGACACCTCGGCCTCGGCCAGCGCCTGGCCGAACGCCGCCTCCAGCAGGCCGAGTTGCAGGGGGCCGGCGATGTCCAGGTACTCCACCATGTTCTGGGCCGGGCTCTCCGGATTCAGTGCCTGGGCGTACCAAATGCCCTTCTGAGCCGCGGTCAGGGCCTTTTTGGCATGGTTAGGCATATTGAATACCCCGTGTACTTGATATCCGGCGAGAAGTCAGCGCAAAATCCTGTGCCACGCGGACTCGTCATCTGCCGGCGACAGATTTCCTGCCTGTCGAAGTCCGGCCGCGAGCGCGGTGCAATGCAGGACCCCCCGGGGTGGCGACCGGCGAAGCCCTTTAATCTTTTTTGAAGGTCCGGTGTGTTCTCGCCGATATCAGAAGAACGAAGTGGCCGACGTGAATGCGGCCGGGGCGAACATTTCGGCGCCTGTCAGGTCGTGTGTGCTTCATTTCCGGCCCCCGGGGTGGCGTGCCGGGGGAGCGGCCTCGGCGTCAGGAGGCGGCGGGGACGCGCGGCGCGTGCGACGGCCGCTGCCCGCCTGCCGGGCCCCGAGTACGGTCCGCTGCGACGCAACGGACCGCAGGCCCAGGTGCTTTCAGTTGCCGCCCATGGCATCGACCAGGCTCTGGGGCCGCATGTCGGTCCATGTACGTTCAACGTAGTCAAGGCAGTCCTGGCGCGAAGCCTCGCCGAATGCGATCTCCCAGCCCTCGGGGACATCGACAAAAGTCGGCCACAGGGAATGCTGCTTCTCTGCATTGACCAGCACCAGATAGCTGGCTTCCTGGTCCTCAAACGGGTTCGTCATGTCCGGCGCCTTCTGATATTCGTTCAAATTACTCGTGCTTTACCAACTTTACGCAAACGGAACCTATTCATCGCAAGCAAACACGGAGTTACCTCCGGCTGGCACCCGCATGATCTTGCGGTGGCAGTGGGGTCGCGTCGGATTCCCTGGATTGCCCGGGTGGGGCAGGTTTATTGCTTTTGTGTGCGGATCCCGGGCGCCGTGAGGGCCGGGCGTGCGACGTGCGGCAGACGCCGCTGCCGGTGAGGAGGCGCTTCGACGGTCACTGCTCGGAGTCGGACCAAGTCGCCACGAGTGCCTGCCAATCCGGAAAGCGCGGGCCGGAGACCGTCTCCCGCACGGGTTCACCGTTGAGCCAGCACACCTGCTCGGGGGCGCCGTCGCCGGTGTCGAACAGGCAGCACACTCCTCCGCAGGCCGCGGTGAGGTCGGTGAACGCCTGTCTGACGTTGGCCGATTGCGCGAACAAGCGGCTCATCCCCGACGACGCGGCCCAGCACTCCACCGACGTGTAGCCAGGGTGCAGTACGGACGCGAACCGGATCGTCGCGTAGATGTACCCGATCCGCATGCGCCCGTCCGCCTCGGGTTCGGAGCCTCTCGCCTGCGCGTACTGACGCAGTGCGTCATCGACGTCGAACAGGAGGGACATGTCGAGTTCGAGCGTGCTGCTCGTGGAGCAGTCGACCGGCTCGCTCGCCAAATGCGACGTGAACGGGAGAAGGAGCCGCTCACCGCCGGGCAAGGTGACATCGAGCGGCGGCGCGGCAGGTGCCCGTGGTGCCGCCAGCGCGGCGAGACGGGTCAACACCCTGGCGACATTCCCAGGACGCAGATAGATGTCGTAGCCATAGATCAGGCCCACTTCTCCCCCCGCCCCGGATCGAACCGCACCCTCTCACGACTCGCCCCTCGGGCGCTTGCCGGTTTCCTGGGCACCGGTTTCGGCACCGGCAACCCGCCGGAGGCGGACACGCGTGAGGCGGCGGCCCGGTGCTCGGCGCAGCGGGCCGCCGCCTCAGGGCGCGGGGATGCCAATGGTCGTCGTGCAGTTCACCGCACGGGCCTTCACCCCAGGGACGGATAGTCGCCCGCGGCGAGGTCGTCGATCAGGCTTGGGTGGGTGGGCTTCCAGCCGAACCTTTCCTGGGTCAGTGCGCCCGACGATGCCATGTCGAGGGCGAACATGCGCCCGATGACGCCGAAGCGCTCGGCCGGCACGGACTCGACGGGCACTGACAGGACGCCGCCGATGGTCTCGGCAAGCGACTTCATGGTGTCGCCCTCGTCCGCCACCGCGTGCAGGGCCGTGCCGGGTGCGGCGTCCTCGAGCGCGATGCGGAACAGCGGGGCGGCGTCGAGCAGGTTGACCGCGGGCCATCGCTGCGTGCCGTCGCCGACGTACGCGGACACGCCAGTTTTCTGGGCGGTGGCGATCAGCACCGAGCAGAAGCCGTATGCCGAGGCGCGCCGGTGCACGGAGCGGGGCAGCCGCACGACGGAGGAGCGGATGCCCTGGGCGGCCAGGGCCAGGATCTCCTGTGAGGTGCGGCCGCGGCCGCCGGTCGGGCCGTCGGTGGTGTCGGGGTCCTCCTCGGTGGAGGTGTGGCCGGGCATCATCGGTGTGAGGCCGGCGTGCACGAACGGCTTGCCGCTGCCGGCGAGGGCGGCCGCGAGGGTCTTCACGGCGCGCGCTTCCTCCTCGATGCCCTGGTCCATGTTGTTCCAGTCGTTGCTGAAGGCCAGGTTGACGACACCGTCGGCTTGTGCGGCGCCGGTGCGGAGGCTGTCGAGGTCGGTGAGGCCGCCGCGGAGCGGCGTCCCGCCGGCGGCGGTGACGGTCTTGGCCGCGGCATCGGATCGGACGAGGCCGATGACTTCGTGTCCAGCGGCGATGAGGTCGGGAACGACAACTGAACCGATGCTGCCGCTGGCGCCGGTGACGAATACACGCATGGGAGGCTCCAGATGACTGCTGCGACGTTGCGTCGCAGGACGGGCATGTCGGGGGTCAGGCCGGGTGGTTGCAGGTGTGCGGATCGGCGGGTCGCCTGGACTTGGGAAGCCCGGCGACCACGAGACGGTAGGAGTCGGTGACGAGTTCCTCCACCAGCTTGTCGTCGATGGTGTCCCCGCCCTGGACCGTGATCCAGTGTGTTTTGTTCATGTGGTAGCCGGGGGTGATGTCCGGGTACCGCTCACGCAGGGCTGTGGCGTCGTCCGGATCGGCTTTCAGGATCAGCACGGGACGGCCCGGCATGTCGGTCATGAGCATGAAGACCTTGCCGGCCACCTTGTGGAGCTCCCAGTCGGGGTCCAAGCGATGCTCCTGGTCGGTGCCGGGCAGTTCCGCGGTGACATCGCGCGCGATCTTCTGCAGTTCCTCTCCGTCCAAGATGATCAGCTCCTCTGTCGTTCGAGTCCCTGGCGTATGCCGGGCCGTCCACCGCCTACGGGAGGACGCGGATGACTGTCTTCCCGCGGCGTCGCGTGGTCGGGTTGAGGGCTCCGACAGCATCGTCGAGACTCGCGACGTCACCAATGTTGGTCCGCAGCCGTCCGTCCCGCACCCGCTGCACGATCTCACCGAGGCCGGCGCGATCGGCCTCGACGACGAAGTCCATGGCCAGGCCGTCGGCGGGCCGTGCCTCGACCGGGCCGACGACGGACACCAGCGCTCCTCCGGCCCTGATCAGGGCGGCGGACTGCTTCTGAACGTCGCCACCGATGACATCGAAGACCAGGTCGACGCCGCCGACGTCCTTCAGCGCGTCGCTGCCGAGGTCGACGAACTCGTGCGCCCCGAAGTCGAGCGCCTTCTCGCGGTCGGCGGCTCGTCCGGTGCCGATGACGTAGGCGCCCGCCTCACGGGCGAGCTGGGTCACCATCGTCCCGACGGCCCCGGCTGCGCCGTGGGCGAGGACGGTCTGGCCGGCCTGGAGGCGGCCGTGCTGGAACAGGCCCTGCCACGCGGTCAGGCCTGAGATCGGCAGGGACGCGGCTGTCGTGAAGTCGACGTCGCCCGGCAGCGGTGCGAGGTTGCGTGCCTCGATCGCCACGTACTCCGCGAGGGTGCCGTCGCGGTGCCAGTCGGCGAGGCCGAACACGCGCTGCCCGACCGAGAGCCCCGCCGTGCCGTAGCCGAGAGCGGTGACCACGCCGGCCAGCTCGTGGCCGGGGATCGACGGAGTCTTGTCGCGGCCGGCGCGGTCGGCCCAGGTGGACGGCCACTCCATCTCCGTGGGGACGAAGCCTGCTGCATGGATCCGAACGATGACGTCGTTGATCGCCGCGAGCGGCTCAGGCCGCTCCGTCAGCGTCATTCCGGCTGTTCCCGCGGCCTGGTCGGTGACCACAATGGCTTTCATTGGTATGGCTCTTCCTGGTAGGGGTGGAGGGTTTTGTCTCCGGGTGGGTGCTCAGACGAAGGTGAACAGCTCGTCCGCGTCGAAGCGCGAGATCGGGGTGGGGTACACCCGCTCCGGGTCGGGGTAGCCGAGGGCCAGCAGCACCGTCGTGGTGTGACCGCCTTCCCGGATCTTGAAGGCCTTGTCGACACTGGTCGGGTCGAAGCCCTCCAGCGGAGTGGCCTCCACGCCGAGCTCGGCGGCCGCCATCATGGTCAGGCCCACCGCCATGTAGGTCTGCTTCTCCATCCAGTGGTTCAGGTCCTTGTACCCGTAGGTGCGAAGGTCGAGGAAGTTCCGGGTCATGGATTCCCACAGCTCCTGCTTTGACAGATCGGGGAACCGGCCATCGGCCCTCTCCTTGGCGAACACCGCCTCCAGATGGGCGTCGGGCAGATCCGCCCGGGTGGTGAGAATGATCGTGTGCGACGCGTTGAGGACCTTCTCGGCGTTGTCCCGGAACCGTTCGCCCAGGTTGTCGGCGAGCCGTTCCTTGCCCTCCGTCGTGGCGAGGACGTAGAAGTGGTTGGGCTGTACGTTCACCGATGTCGGCGTGGAACGCAGGAACCGCAGCAGCTGCTGGAGGGTTTCCCCCGGAATGGTCCTGCTGGGATCGAAATACCTGGTGAGATGCTTGTTCATGAGCTTTTCAAGATTCACGTGAATCTGCCTCTCTCGTGCGACGAATGGGTTGGGGTTATGTCGTTCGGCGGGCGATCAGCTCGTTGATGCGTTCGAAGCCGGTTCCTGTCGTCGCGCTGCGCAGGTCACCCGCGACGAGAGCCTTGATGGCCTGGTCGAGTGCCTGCATCGCGTGGGTGTAGAGCGCCGGACCCACGCTGATGCGCTTGACGCCGGCCTTCTGCAGTTCGGCGACGGTCAGCACCTTGTCCGCCGGCGAGATGAGGACGTTCACCGGTGTCGGCGCCACGGCGGCGACGATCGCGACGAGTGCGTCGAGGTCGGGCGGGAAAGGGGCGTAGAGCACATCCGCGCCGGCCTCCGCGAAGGCCGTCAGACGCCGGATGGTGTCGTCGAGGTCGGGCCGCCCCTGGAGGAAGTTGTCGGTGCGGCCGGTGACGACGATGCGCCCCTTGGCCGCCTTCACGGCGCTGCGGATGCGGTCGACCGCCTCGTCGAAGTCGCGGATCGGCTGATCGGGACGGCCCGAGGTGTCCTCGATCCCGATACCGGCCAGGCCGGACTCGACGGCGGCCTCCACGGTCGCGGCGACGTCCTCAGGCGTGTCGCCGTAGCCGTCCTCGAAGTCCCCGTTGACAGGCAGCCCGGTGAGACGGCCGAGCAGCCGCGCATGCTCAAGGTGCTCATCACGCGTGACTTCGTGACGTCCGTCGGGCCGGCCGAGTGTGGTGGCGAGTGCCGCCGACGACGTCGCGATCGCCTCGAAGCCGGCATCGGCCAGCATCAGAGCCGAGAGGCCGTCCCACGCGTTCGGCATGACGAGGCCGCCGTCGCGGGTGTGCAGCGCCATGAATTTTTCATAGAGCTCGGAGCCCGGCATATCGAACCTTTCCCTGGTGATCGTTTTTGGGTGGTGAGGGGATTCCCGACACAGGGGACGCCTTCCCCCAACGTACCGCAGATCGGCCACTGTATAGGACTAAATGGTCCTCGAATTTCAGACCTTGTGTCCGACATCTGTGCAGGTAAATTCCCGCTCTGCAGCGAGGGGGGCCCGTAAATGGATGGACTAAAACGTCCTTCAGCGGTCAGGTGCTCCGTGAGCCGTGTCGTGACCGGAGAGCTACGCCAAGTCGTGCTCGATTGCGGTGAGCTCGTCGTCGTGGCGGCCTGCCACGGGCTCGTGCTTGACGAAGGCGCCGGCACCGGGATGGACCGTGTCGATGAGGTCGGCGTACTCGGGGTTGCGGTCGATGAACTCACCCACCACCGGGCACATGACGGTGATCTTCTTCCCGCTCGCGCGGACTTCGTCCAGCACGCGGGAGATGAGCTCGGAGGCCACCCGGTTCTTGCGGTAGGCGGGGTCGACCCAGGTCGTCAGGAGTACGACGCGGCCGCCTACGAACCGGTACGAGAGTTCGGCGATCCCATCGTCACCGAGAGCGGCGATCCAGCGACCGTGCTCCGCGTCGTGGACGACATCGAGCACCCACCTGGACTCCGCCTCGCCGGGAATTACCTCGTCCAAGGCGGCGATGAGCGCGGCATTGTTCTCTTGACGGGCGGACGCCTCCGCCCCGAAATCGAACGTCATTGTCGTACTTTCTGTCGAGGGACCGGATCAGTGGGTTCGGTCAAACGGGCGTGGCCGGGAGCCGGCGCGGTTCGTCGTGATTACTCGTGTCGGTGTGCGGATCGCGAGCGGCGAGGACGCTGAAGAGGGTTGCGACAAGAGCGAACACGGCGTATCCGAGGGTGATCCGCGGCAGCGAGAGGGCGTTCGAGAGCTGGCCGGAGACAAGGCTGGGGAAGGCGGCGCCGCTGTAGCAGAGCAGGTAGACGGCGCTGAAGATCGGCGCCCGGTCGGCGAGGGTGCTGCCGTGGAGCAGACCGCGGGTGGCGGAGCTGATGGCGATCCCTTGACCGGTGCCGGCGATGACGGTCGCGGCGACGAACAGTGCCAGCGTGCCGATGGCGATCGCGGTGATGATGCCGATCCATCCGGCCAGGAAGACGACCATGCCGATTCGCTGGGCCGCGGCCGAGGTGAACCGGCCCCCGATGGGAGCACCGAGAACGCTGGGGGCCATGTAGAGGGCGAAGACCAGTCCGAGCGTGAGGGCGCTGCGGGTGTGGAATCGGTCCGCGACCAGCGCCGGCATGAAGGCCTGGTAGAAAGCCCCGGTCGCCCACGTCGCGAGGAACACTGCCGCGGCCACCGGGAGCAGGTTCCTGACCCGCGCCGGTACGCGGACCCGGGGCAGCAGGGACTGCCAGGCACCCGGTGTCGGCTTCGCGGTTTCCGGGCTGATGACGACGAGCACGGCGGACAGCGCGAGGAAACCGGCGCACGCCAGGTAGATGAGGTGGCGTGGCCAGGGGCCGAACTGGACCAGGGCACCGGAGGCGATGGCACCGAGGGTGAGGCCGAGCATGGGTCCCTGGCTGGAGGCGACGGATGCCAGCCATTCCGGTCTGCTGGGTGCGGTGTCGACGATGTAGGAGGTGAGGCTGCTGCCGGCCACCCCCGTACCGACACCCATCAGGAGCCGGCCCGACAGCAGGGTCCCGATGTCGTGCACGTTCAGCAGGAGCAGGCAGCCCAGCAGGAGCAGGCTGAGACTGACGATCGCGGTGGGCCGTCGGCCCAGGTGATGGGAGAGTCGTCCCAGCACGAGCAGTCCGGCGATGGTGCCGACGGCATTGCTGACGATGGCCAGCGAGATGCCGGCGTTGGTGAACCCGTCCTCGGCCCGGTAGGTGTTGAACAAGGGGATCGGTGCGGCCGACGCGGCGAACGAGGCCACCAGGGCGACCACCGCGGCGGAGAAGGCCAACTGGAGCGTTCTGCCCCGGCGGGTCAGGTTGATCACTGGTGCCAGGTCCTGCATCGAGCAGTGCCTTTCCATGAGTCGGTACGTCAGGTCCCGATGCGGGGCTGTGGTCTGTCTGCATGTGGCCGGCACCTGTGCGGCCGACCGTGCCGGCGGCCGTACCGGCGCCGATTCGGCCGGGTCAGGTGCCAGGGGCGATCGCGCAGGCCGAGACGCAGACCCAATTGCCGTCACGCTTCTGGTAGGTGTCCGTGTAGAGGGCTTCCTGATGCGCGCCGTCGGCGAGCAGGGTGTAGGTGGCACGGGCGTGGATCAGGGCGACGTCACTGAGGATGCGGATTTTGACGTCGTGCACAGCGAGATCCTTGAAGGGTCGCGGCTCGGCGATGTATTCGAGGAACTCGGCACGGTTGCGTGTGACGCCTGGAGTCTGAACGACGAAGTCCTCGGCGAGGAACTCGCTGAAGCGCTGCACGTCGTTGAACTGGTCGGAGTGGACATAGTCGTTGTTGAGCTGGTCGAGGATCGCCAGGTCTTCGGTGGTCTGCTTGGTGTGGTTCATGTGTCTGTTCCTTCTCTGCGTGGTGTGGCGTTCACTGCAGGTCGGATCGACGCGGCGAATGTGGCCGTAAGGGGGGGAGGCCCGCAATGGGGGATGCCTCACGTTCGCTGTGGAATGCGGCCGTCGCGCTATGGAGGGCTCCGGACAAAAGCCACTGCTTGCGACGAACTCTCTTCAGCGTCTCAAAGACAAAACGGGACTGTCAAGTCCTCTTGTATTTGGTATTGCTGATCAATGTCCCGGAAACGTGCAGGTCAATGGCTTAATGCCTCAGATTGACGCCATGGCGTATGGACTGCGTAACTCTTTGTGGCGGCGTGCCAGTGGTCGCCGCATCAGACCTGCAAATGCAGCGGTTTGCCGGTCAGCGCGAGAGTTGCCTCACCGAGCGCCTCGCCCTGCGTCGGGTACGCGTGGATGAGGCCGGCGACGTCCTGAGGACGCGCTTCCCAGTTGTAGATGAGCTGCGCTTCGCCGATCTGCTCACTGATCCGGTCGCCGATCATGTGCACCCCGACGACTGCCCCGTCCTTCCTCCGGACGACCTTGACGTGGCCTTCCGTTCTCAGCGTTCGGCTGCGGGCGTTGGTCGCGAGATCGTAGACGACGGAGTCGATGTTCTCGGCCCCGTGCACCTGCTCGGCCTTGGCTTCCGTCAGGCCGACCGACGCGATCTCGGGGCGGGAGAACGTGACGCGCGGGACGCCGTCGTAGTCGATCGGTACGGCACGCTGCCCGGCCACGCGGTCGGCGACGAGGATGCCCTCGGCGAAGCCGACGTGTGCGAGCTGCGGCGTGGGGACCAGGTCTCCGATGGCCGAGATGGTGGGGACGCTGGTGCGCATGTACTCGTCCACCAGCACGTGTCCCCTGTGCATGGCGACGCCCGCCTCCTCGAATCCCAGGCCCTGGGAGACCGGGCCTCGTCCGACGGCCACGAGCAGGAGGTCCGCTTCCAGCGTCCTGCCGTCGGCCAGCCGGACGCGGATACCGTCCTCCGTGTACTCGCTCCCGGCGAAGGGGACACCGAGGTGAAGGGTGATGCCGCGCTTGAGGAACTCGGCCTCCAAGCGGCCGGAGACGGTCTCGTCCTCCGCCGGGACAAGGTGCGGCAGGGCTTCGACAACCGCGACCCGGGCTCCGAACGACGACCACGCGGACGCGAACTCGACGCCGATGACGCCGCCGCCGAGCACGATCACGGACGCGGGGACATAGTCGAGGGCGAGAGCGTGGTCCGACGAGATCACGCGCCGTCCGTCGATCTCGAGTCCGGGCAGGGTCCTCGGAACGGACCCGGTGGCGAGCACGACGTGGCGGCCCGTGAGCCGTCGGCCGCCGACATCGACGGAGGTCGCCGACGACAGCCGGCCCTCCCCCTCCACGTAGGTGATGCCGCGTGCGTCGACGAGGCCGGTGAGCCCCTTGCAGAGGCTCGAGACCACGCCGTCCTTGTAGGCGTGCAGGGCCTCCATGTCGATGCCTCGAAAGGACGAGTGCACTCCCACGTCACGGCCATGGCGCGCCTGATCGGCCAGTTCCGCCGCGTGCAGCATGGCTTTGGTGGGGATGCAGCCGTTGTGGAGGCATGTGCCGCCGAGCTTGTGGCGTTCGACCAGGGCGACGCTGAGCCCGAGTTGGGCCCCGCGCAATGCGGCCGCGTACCCGGCGCTGCCGGCCCCGAAAACGACCATGTCGTAGGGCTCTTCGTTGTCGCTCATGTCCTTGTTCCTTTGGGGTCTGCCGCGCGGTTTTCCGTTCGGCGCGTGTGCTGTCCGTAGGGGTCGTGAGATGCGGCGCGCACGGGCCTCGTGCGCCGCGTATCAGTCCACGGTGTAGGTCTTCACGTGTGCCAGGGCCATGTCCATGGCGACGCGCATCGGTTCGACGTCACGTGCCACCTGGGCCAGCACGTAACTTCCTTGCAGCGCGGCCATCACGGACACAGCGAGCTTCGCGGGATCGACGTGCTTCTTGAGCGAGCCGTTCTCCTGCATCCGGCGCAGGCCGGCCGCGATCAACTCCTGCCATTCGCCGAACTTCTCGGCGAGCAGGTTCCGGGCCGCGGGATCGTGAGGCGCGCGGGATGCGACGAGTGCACCCAGAGCGCACCCGTAGGCCCCGTCCCGCAGCGAGTTGAGGCGGATGATCGACTCGTTCCAGTGTTCCAGGGCGCCAAAGGAACTCATCCGCTCCTGGTGCTGCTGGTCGCGTTCGAGGATCTGCTGGGCACGCAACTCGATGACACTGTGCACAAGCTCGTCCTTGTCCGCGATACAGCGGTTGAACTGGGACTCGGTCAGCCCGCTCGCTGCCCGCACGTCCTCCAAGGTCACCGAGTTGACACCCTTGACGTAAAAGAGGTCTGCGGCGGCCTGGACCAGGCGAGCACGCGCCATGGCTTCGCCGGCGATCGCCATTCTCTGCCCTTCTGAACGATTCGCCTCAGTTGCGGGCGTCGTCGACGGCCTGCGGGCCGAGGTCGAGGTCCTCGCGGAACCGGGGGTACCTCTCGATGAAGCGGTCGATGACGGGGCACCGGTTGGTGACCGCCGCCTGTTCCTGCACCAGATCGAACAGCGCTTCGCGGATCAACGCGGTCCCCAGACCGCGGCCGCGGAAACCGTCCTGGACGTAGGTGTGCGTCAGGCTGTACTGGGTGCCCTTGCGCTCGTAGGCGAGCAGGCCCGCGTAGTTGCCGTCCTCTTGAACCTCGTAGAACCTGTTGTCCTCGTCCTTGAGGACCCTGATCGAGCCGCTCGTGTCAGTCCACAGCACCTTGGTCATGGCCGTTCCTGTATCTGTGCCGGCCCCGCCTGGATGACGGGGCACCCCTGTCGATCACCGGGCGGAGCGGATCGCTCGGCCGGGAACGTGGATGAGCCCTCAGCGGACGCGGATGATGGTCTTTCCCTTGACCCGCTCGGCCGGATTGAAGGCCGCGACGGCGTCATCGAGCGTCGCGACATTGCCGATGGCCGTGCGGAGCCGTCCGTCCCGCACCCGCTGGACCACCTCGCGCAGTTGGGCGCGATCGGACTCGACGACGAAGTCGACGGCCAGACCGTCCGCGGGTCGCGCCTCCGGCGGGCCGGCGATGGTCACCAGGGTTCCTCCGGCGCGAATCAGGCCCGTGGACCGCTTCCCGATGTCGCCGCCGATCACGTCGAACACCAGGTCAACTCCGCCGGCGTCCTCCAGCGTGTCGTTGTCCAGGTCGACGAACTCCGCCGCGCCGAAGTCGAGCGCCGTCCGGCGATCGGCGGCACGTCCGGTGCCGATGACGTAGGCACCCGCCTCGCGTGCGAGCTGCGTCACCATCGATCCGACCCCGCCGGCGGCGCCGTGCACGAGGACGCTCTGCCCCGGCTGAAGCCGACCGTGCTGGAACAGCCCCTGCCACGCCGTCAGGCCCGAGATCGGAAGGCTCGCGCCGACCGTGAAGTCGACATCGCCGGGCAGCGGCGCGAGGTTGCGTGCTTCGACGGCCGCGTACTCCGCCAGCGTGCCGTCGCGCGTCCAGTCCGTGAGGCCGAAGACGCGCTGTCCCACGGACAGGCCTGTCGTGCCGTAGCCGAGGGCGCTGACCACTCCGGCGAGCTCATGGCCGGGGATCGACGGCGTGCGGTCGCGGCCGAGGCGGTCCGTCCAGTTCGAGGGCCACGTCAGCTCCCCCGGAGTGAATCCGGACGCGTGAACCTCAACAAGCACATCGTTCCCCGCAGCCTCAGGCGTGGGGCGCTCCGCCAACCTCATTCCGGCCGTCCCCGCGGCCTGATCGGTCACCACTATCGCCTTCATCGGGTACCTCCCTGGAACCGTCGCCGTCCGCGCGCCGCGCACGGTCGGCTGCAAGCCCTCCGAAGTGAACTAAACAGTCCACAACTGTGATCCGACCTGCACTCTAACAGGTCACTTAAGTCGAGGACTGGTCGAGATGGTCCTTTTTCTAGATGTGCTGCGATCCGTCTCGGGACCCCGCGGCGGGCGGGCGACCGGTCACCGGGGCCGGTACCCTCCTGGGAACCCTGCAGGGGTCGACTTGCCGCAGATGGGGCGCGAGCGCGCCACACGCACCAGTCTCCGGGCTCAGGCCTTGATGGGCACCTTGAGGCTCCTGCGCTCCGCCCCTGGCGCCGCCGAAGGGACGGTGTCGTCCAGCGTCCGCACCGCGCCCACAAGGACCGGCCGTCGCGCAGCGAAGTCGCGTCCAGGCTTGAGGGTTCCCCGCTGCGCGTCCAGCGATGTGCGGAGGTGGTCCGCGCGGCAGGCATGTCACGCGCACCCGCGAGGAGTCGCACCTCGTGCGGCTCGCCCCAGTCCGGAGGGCGGACGGGCACTCGGCACCGCTCTCGGGCTCTTCCGTGGACCGGTGATCGCCCGTAGTAATATCGGGCACATGTCCGTCGACGATGCTCCCAGGCAGGAGCGGCGCCTGACCTCACGCGGGGCTGTCACCCGCGACCGAATTGTTCAGGCCGCTGCCGAGCTTTTCCATGTCAGGGGCGTCAACGCGGTCTCACTCGACGACGTACGAGCGACGAGCGGGACGAGTAAATCCCAGCTCTACCGCCACTTCGCGGACAAGGACGAGCTGGTCCACAGTGTCATCGAGTTGCGGACCGGTCAGGTCCTGAACCGTGATCGGCAAATGCTGGAGCGGATGAATTCCCTCCGCGCGCTCGAACGGTGGAGCGACAAGCTCATCCAGCTCAACTCCTTGCAGAACGGTGCCTACGGGTGCGCACTGGGCTCGCTCGTCAGCGCGCGGGCGGCGCAGGACCCCACGTCGAGGAACAAGCTCGCCGACACGTTCGCGGAGTGGCAGCAACTCATCTCGGCAGGCTTGAAGCGCATGCAGGCCAACGGCTCGCTGCGTGAGGAGGCGGACCCGGAACAGCTCGCCACCGCCGTCATGGCTGCCCTGCAGGGCGGCTATCTGCTGGCCCAGACCGCCCAGGACGTCGAGCCGATGCGCGTCTCCATGCAGATGGCGCTGGCCCACGTACGCTCCTACGTCGTGGACTGAGCCGGATTCTCAGCTCGAAGTCGAGACCCAGGTGCCCGAATGCTTGGCGTCGACCAGGCCGATGTACTCGGGATTCCTGCGCATGAACCGCTCGACCACCGGGCAGTAGTTCGAAATGGTGTTTCCGTGGACGCACAGAAAGTCCAGGATGCCCTTGATGAGGACATTGGAGAGACCGCGCCCCCGGTATGCGTCGTAGATGACCGTGTGCATCAGTACGCGTCGGGTGCCGATTGCCCGGTACCCCATGTGGCCGGCCGTTTCACCGGCTACGGATATCTCGTAGCGATGCTCTTTCTCATTGTTGCTCACTGTCACAGCCGATTCCGTGTCTGAATACAGCACGTCGGACATCCCGGTCCTCCAGTTCTTCGTGCGCGGCGCGTCGCAGCCTAGATTAAGAGGACTAAAAGGTCCAGTCCGGGTCGAGGGTGCACCGTTCCGGAGCCTCACGGGGAAGGCGCGACCTGCTCCGCGGCGGATAGGATTGTCAGGTCTATCGGGGTCATAGCGCTCGATGACGGTCAGGGAGCGGCAGATGGACGCCTCGGACGAACTCCTGCAGCGGGACACACCGTCGGCTCTTCTGACCCTGGACGGTGTTGTCCGCCGTCTCAACGCCGCCATGGCCACGGCGCTGGGCAGGCCCGCGGACCAGTGCGTGGGCCGCGGCTTCAGTGATCTGCTGTCCGAGGACCAGCGCAGGTCGGCGAGGAGCCTGCTGGCGCACGGCGCCACGACGAAGCGGCTCGCCATGCGGGTGCTGGAATTCCCCGGGTCGGGCGAGGCGTCCGTGGTCTGCCTGGTCGAGGCGCGGCCGGTGACGGACCCCGCGGGTGGCGAGCGGCTTGTGTGGGTGCATTCCTTGGACGCCCGCCATGACCTGGGCGCCCTGCTGATCCCGTTCGACCTGGCGGCCAAGGCCGCCGGCCTCGGCCTCTGCATGTGTTCACCCGATGAGCACCGGATCGAGTGGCTGGGGGGCGAGCCCGCCCTGGCCACGCTCTTCCCGCAGGCGTCGATGTCCCTGCCCATGGTGATGCGGCGCGTGCACCCCGAGGACCGGAAGGACGTGCAGCGGCTTGTGCGCTCGTCCGTGGCCCAGTCCCCGTGGTTCAGGGCGCGGTTCCACACCGAGCACGACGGATGGCGCACGCTGGCCGGCCAGTCCCGCCGCGTCAGGCTGGGGTACGGCGGTCCCGAACGGGTCTTCGGGGTGATCCGCGACGAGTCCGCGACGGACACGCCCCGCGAGGCCATGCTGGCCGCGGTGAGTGCGGAGCGGCAGCGCGCCGACGAGATCGCCGCGTTCTCCTCAGCCCTGTTCACCGCCGCCGACGAGCAGGATCTCCAGCAGGTCGTCCTGACCCGGCTCGCCGCGGCGTTCGGCGGTTTCGGCGCCCTCTTCGCGCTCGTCGACGGCGGACGTCTGCGGGTCTCCTCGGACGCCGGGATTCCCACCTGGCAGGCCGACGCCCTGCTCGGTCTGTCGCTGGGGGAGGACCGGCCGCTGCCTTGTGCCATCCGTACCGGTGAGCCGCAGTTCATCGCCAACCAGGAGGAATTCGCTCGGTGCTGGCCGAGCGACGCCGCTGGGTCGCAGGCACCGCCCGGCCCCGATGTCGCGATGTCGATCACTCCTCTCGGCCCGCCGGGCGACCGGCCCCTGGGCGCCTGGGCGGTGACGCACGACTGCGAGGACCCCCCGTCCCCGGAGAAGCTCGCCTTCATGACCACGCTGGCCGACCTGGCGGGCCAGGCCCTGAGGCGCATTCGTCTGCAGCAGGCCCACGTCGATCTGTCCACGGCGGTCCAGCAGAGCTTGCTCCCCATGCTGCCCGAGCACCTCCCGGGCCTCGAGGTCGCCGTCCGCTACCAGCCCAGCCGCGACGGGCTGGACATCGGCGGCGACTGGTACGACGCGTTCTTCCTGCCCGACGGTGCGGTGGCGCTGGAGATCGGCGACGCCCAGGGGCACGACGTGGACGCCGCGGTCTTCATGGGTCAGGTGCGCTCGTCCATGCGCGCGATCGCCGCCCACGAGCCCGAGCCGGCAACGGTGCTGACACGCACCAACGAGTTGCTCACCGCGATGGACGCACCACGCTTCGCCAGTTGCACCATGCTGCATGTCGATCCGCGCGACGGTCGGGTCATCGGCACCAGCGCCGGCCACGTCCCCCTGCTCCACGCCCGCGACGACGGCAGCCACCGCATCCGCACCCTACCCGGTGGGCCCGTCCTGGGCGTCCTGCCCGACATCGACTACCGGGAGGAGACCTTCACCCTGGAACAGGGCACCGCGCTGGTCATGGTCACCGACGGCCTGGTCGAGGGGCCGGGCCTGACGCTGGAGGCCGGACTGGAGCGAGCGGGAACGCTCGCCGGCCAGGCCCTCCACGACGGGCTCGACGTCCAGGCGACAGCGGATCTCCTCCTCGACGCCGTCGTCGCCGTGGACCACCTCGACGACGTCGCCGTCCTCGTCATCCGCCGCACCTGAGGGCTGTCCTGTGCGGCAGCGTGGATCTACCCAGCCGGGGAGACGGGCGGGGCCCTTGTTATCGTGCGCCAATGTCAACGATCAAGCAGTTCCAAGTGACCTTCGACTGCGCGGAACCTGCGCGCCTCGCTGCCTTTTGGTGCGAGGTGCTGGGGTACGTCGTGCCGACAGTCCCGGAGGGCTTTGCCACGTGGGAGGAGTACCACCACTCGCTGCCTCCTGAGGATGAGATCTATTTGGGGTGCACTGATCCCTCAGGTGTGGGCCCGCGGGTGCTCTTCCAGCGAGTTCCCGAGGGCAAGGTCGTCAAGAACCGGGTGCATCTTGATGTGCGGGTCGGCGCCGGGCTCGTGGGGGATGAGCGACTGGCCGCACTCGAGGCCGAATGCGCACGGCTGATGGCGCTCGGCGCGAAGCACGTGCTGACGCAGCGCGCCGACGGCGTCAACGAGTCGTGCATCACGATGCAGGACATCGAGGGAAACGAGTTCTGCCTCGCGTGAATCGCCTCCGGGACGCGAGGAGGCAGCCAGGAACTCGTGAGGTCGGCGTGTCATGATCCCCGAGGTCGCGGGACGGCATCGTCAGGCAGGCCGTCCAGGATCATCGCGACCGTCGCTGCCGTACCGTCCACCTCCTGGACCCGGCCGTCTGCGAAGGTCACCTCGAACCGGCCGTTGCCGAGCGAGCCTTCAGGGGTTCTACAGCCTGACGCCCGAGGCTGCAGATGAACTGGCGGAGGTCGTCAGCGGTTCTGCCCCTTGGTATTGGCCGGTGGGTGAGGCATCAGTACTCATTTCACCGCTATCGGCGGCAGTTGTAGAAGGTCGAACACGAGTGCACTCCGCCGCCTCCCGAAGCGGTGAGCATTCACTGTACGTTCTCGGGCTCTGGCTCAACTTCCGTGACGCGTGCATGCTGAGTGACAGCTGTGGTTTCCTGGGTGCTTTGGGGGGTTGCCCGAACACGAACTGTGGCCAGGGTTGTTGGGCCAACAGTTCGGGCACGTGGAAGGGGTCGTGCGCCGGCTGAAGAAGCTGCTGGCACCGCCCGGAATCGTTGGTCATACATGTTCGAGGAGGTAGTACCGATGCCGCTCCGCCGTCCACGCCCTGCAATGCGGGACCTGTTGTATCTGTCCGAGTCGAAGATGGAGGTCTTGGTGCCTCAGCTCCCGGGGCGGGTCCGTGAGCGACTCGGTCTCGAAGCGGGTCTCAATGCGGGTGTGTTGTCGCTGAAGGCATCATTGTCCAGTGATAGCCGGACGTCACTCGTCGGAGCGTTGAACGCGGTGGTGAAGATGATCGAGCGGAAGCACGGTCATCGGCAAAGAACCGACCAAGGATTAGCGGTCGGCAGCTGGATTGAGTTCGAGGAGGAATTCAGGTTCGGTAGCGCATGGCCTGGCAGTGGTGATGGCCGTGACCGTCCAGTGGTCGACGGGCTTGTCTATTTCGCCGCCGCTCAATACCCGCAGCACCCACCGTTTGCGCTGGTCGGATCGTTGGCCCATCTTCTGGACCGTCGGCGACCGACGAGCGATGGGGACTCGGACAGCCAACAAGTCGGTCACCTTTACATCGAAGCTATCCGTGCCTACGCCCAGGCTGTGCAGGAACTTCCCGACCGCGCGGCGATCGGAGACCTCTCAACGCTCGGCTCCACTGACCATGCCCTATCTGCCGTAACACTTTTGTGCGAGGTCGACGCGCCGCATCTCGAAGGGTGGAAACCACCAGTACGACTCGCCGGAGTTGCACGGATCCTCGCAGTCAACGACTTCGGCAGCATTCTGGCGACCCCTCTCTATGTCGAGTACGCATCGCGCTGACCGCTGGAACCTGTAGGCAGCGAGGTGCACGCCCCCCGACTCAGCCTTCTGATTTCAGCAACGGTCGCCCAGCAAGCACAGGTTGTTTCAGAACCTGGGTGGTGGTTCCGGTTCAGTTTCTGGATGCTGTTTCTCTCCGTCACACCAGGAGGACTCGTTTGTGGAGGAGTTGGAACCCTGCACGGCCGAACATCTGGCGCTTGAGCATCTTGATCCGGTTGACATGGCCTTCGACGACACCTGAGTTCCAGGGCAGGGTGAGGACGGCGATGACGGCGTCCCGGTCTCGGTCGATGCCGGCGGCGAGGGTGTGGAGGCTGGACAGGTCGTCCTGCCGGACAGCATCGAGCCAGTCCGGGCGACGCTCACCCTGCCGCTCGGTGAGCATGACCGCGAAGAAGCGGACGTGGCGGGTGAGAGCGTCGAGTTCGGGGCAGTGCGTCCGGACGGCCTTGAGCTGGAGCTGCTCGGACTCGGCGAGGGTGTCCGGGTGTCCGGGTGTCGGAGGATCCATCCGGCGACGGCACGGGGTGAGGGTGGCCGGGCGGTCACCGGTCGTGGTGAGGTCCGCTTCTCGCGCAGGTAAGCGCGAACGCGCTGGTAGCTGCCTTTGTAGCCGAGCGGCACGATCTCCTCCCACAGCTTCCACGCATTGGTGGAGCCCTCGTTCCAGAGGTCGTCCAAGTACGGCTTGTAGTCGTCGAGGACCGAGGACCGGTTTTGCCACTGGCCGGTGAACAGGTCCTCCGGCTTCGCAGCATCGGCGAACCGCCTGACGGTGTGCCAGGCCATGCCGAGCTGTCGCTGGACCGAGCGCAGGCTGTGGCCTGCCTCCAACAAGGCGTGGACGGCTACGTGCCGGGCGCGGGTCCGGTCGGCGAAGCGGTGGCCTGTCGGCCATGGCGACGCGGACGGGTCCGGGGCCGCGGCGGTCTCGGGTTCGGGCTGAGTAGGTGCGGGTGTCAGGACACGCAGGCAGCGGCGGTGCTGGGCGACACTCCGCTCGGCGGCCTCGCTCAGGTTGTGCCAGAGATGCCACCTGTCGGCGACCTGCACCGCCTGCGGCGCTCCGGCAGCGGTGCCTTCGGCGAAGAACGGCGCGCGGTCCCGGCAGACGACCTCGACACCGGGTCGCTGGGCGAGCCAGGCGGCCGGACTCGATGCCTCTCGGCCCGGGAGCAGATCGATCGGCCGGCGGGTTTCGACGTCCACCAGCACGGTGCCGTAGTGGCGTCCCTTGCGGGTGGCGTACTCATGGACGCCGACCACCCGCGGCGCAGGCACCTCCGGCTCGGGCAGTGCGTCGACCAGGCGCAGGACCGTGCTCCGGCTGACGGACATGCCGAGGACGGCGGCCAGCCGGGCGCCGGCCCGTCCGGCCAGGGCAAGACCGACAGCGGTCAGAGCGGAGCGCAGCCGCTCGGTGCGCTGGCCGTACCTGCGGGTGAGGCCGGGTACCTGTTCCACGAAGGTCCGCCGAGCGCACACGGTGTCGCGGCAGCGGAACCGCCGAACCCGTAACCGGAGCACGACCCTTCGTCCTGCGCTCGGTGCGTCAGCGGGAAACCGCAGGTAGGAGCTGTGCACCCGGTCGACCAGGCTCCGCACCCTGGGCAGGCGGCACCGACCGTAGTGCACTGCACGTCAACGCGCACTATGTCGATATCCACGTCTACCGACAGCACCTCGATGTCCGCGACCGCCGGGAACAACAGCTCCTTCAGCCGGAGCACGACCTCTTCCACGGCCGGGACTTTCAGCCCAACCACCCTCGTGGCGGCCGATTTTCGGGCGACTTCCGAAGCCGTCCCAGAGACGCCCGGACGTCACTCAGAGTGGTCGCTGCACGGAAGCTGAGCCAGAACCCGTTCTCATGAACAAACCCAACTGTGGGTTGTCTTGTGACCGCGCAGGAGTTTCAGGCGAGGCCCTTGATGAAGTCCGAGAGCGCGGTGAGCAGGATCTCGGGCTGTTCCAGGTGCAGGTCGTGGCCGGTGCCGGGGATGCTCATGGCCATGGTGGCGGGTCGCTGCCGGAACATCTCGTCGGCTTCTTGCACGGGGATGAAGCTGGATTGGGCCAGGACGGCCAGGGTGGGGCACGCGACTTGCCCCCACTCGTGCCGGAAGGAACGCCGGGCGTTCTCCGCGAGCGAGCGGACCATCACGTCCCGGTCGAAGCGAGGCCACCATCCGCCCTCGCGTTCTTCCAGCCCGGCGGCCCAGCCTGCGCCGACCGGTCCGCCGCCGAGGAACGCGGCTGCCGCTTCGCGTGAGGGGAACGGTGTCGGCCATGAGTCGAGCCATCCACCGATGTCCGCAGGGCCGTCCGGGTTCGGGCCGCCGGAGCCGGCCTCGACGAGCACGAGTGCGCGGACGAGCCCGGGATGAGCGGCGGCGGTGAGCATGGCCGTGTGCCCGCCCAGCGACTGGCCGACCAGGACAGGCTGATGCAGCACCAGCTGATCGACGACGGCGATGACGTCGGCGACGTAGGCGGCGCGGGAGACGTCCCGGGGGTGGCGCTCGCTGGCGCCGTGCCCGCGCTGGTCCACCGCGACGACTCGATACCGGGAGCTCAAATTCTCGGCCAGCACGTCCCATTCACCCGCGTGGCCGGCCAGGCCGTGCAGCAGCACGATGGGCTGTCCCGGCCCGCCCCAGTCCCGGCAGGCAAGCCGGACGCCGTCTCGAACCACCAGGTGTTCAGACCATGCCACGTCGGCCCCCAGGTAATCGGCTGGCCTCGATCATGCCGCAGCCGCCTCCGACCGCTCGACGAGTCGGCTGCAGTCGCCGGACGACTGACCCTCCCCGCACGGCGAAGGGCTGTACGCGAGGTCCGGGTGTGTCCTACGGGGTGAACCGCCACTTCTGGTGTGGAGTGGCGCCCTTGGCCGTGAGGACCGGACGTGGCGACGAGTGGTGGGTCAGGTATGCGAGGCCGAGGACCAGTTCGCGATCGTTCCAGGGCGAGATGTACCCGTCGCTGCTGACCCAACCGCACGGGCCGGGAGTTCGGCCTGTTGCCTCCATCTGCAGCGGACGCTGGTCCCTTGAGGTCGCGGTACTCCCGATGCAGTAGCCCCTCCGCGACGGCAGCCTTGAAGAAGGCTGCGTCCGGGAATAACTCACCCCACCGGCTTTGTGTCACCGCGCTCCAAACTCCGGTGCCGACGCGTGGGTCAGGCGAGCGCGCTTCCCCCTCGCCGCATGGTTGTTGAGTGCTGCGCTTGCCCGGAGGGCGGGCATGCGCGAGGCGGCGGCCCGGTGCTCGGGGCATCGGACCGCCGCCTTGGGTCGCGGGGATCAGGCCGGGAAGGCCAGGGAGAGGGCGAAGCGCGACTCGGGGTCGGTCCACCAGTGCTGGAGGGCGAGACCCGCGGCGGCGAGTTCGGCGCGTACGCCTTCCTCGCGGAACTTGGCGGAGACCTCGGTGCGCATCTCCTCGCCGCGCGCGAAGTCGACCGTCAGGTCGAGCGCCGGGACCTTGACGGTGACGTTCCCGCGGGCCCGCAACCGCATCTCGATCCACTCGTTCTCGCGGTCCCAGAGCGCCACGTGCTCGAAGTCGGCCACGTCGAAGTCGGCGCCGAGCTCCCGGTCGACGACCGACAGCACGTTCTTGTTGAACGCCGCCGTGACGCCCTGGGCGTCGTCGTAGGCGGCCACGAGGGTCGCCTCGTCCTTGACCAGGTCCGTGCCGAGCAGCAGCGCGTCGCCGCGCGAGAGCAGGGCACGGACGGAGCCGAGGAAGCGGCCGCGCTCGTCGGGCAGGAGGTTGCCGATGGTGCCGCCGAGGAACGCCACCAGGCGCGGCCCGGGGGACTCCGGCAACGCGAGGCCGTGCTGGAAGTCGGCGACCAGGGCGTGCACGCTCAGGCCGGGATGGTCGGCGAGCAGGGCCTCCCCGGCGCCGCGGAGCGCCGACTCGCTGACGTCGACGGGCACGTAGGTCAGGGGTGTGCCCAGGGCGCCGATGAGCAGGCGGGTCTTCTCCGACGAGCCGGAACCCAGCTCGACCAGGGTGCGGGCCCCGGTCGCCCGGGCGATCTCGGCCGCTCTGGCGGTCAGGATCTCCCGTTCGGCACGGGTCGGGTAGTACTCCGGCAGCTGGGTGATCTGCTCGAACAGCTCGCTGCCGTGGGCGTCGTAGAACCACTTGGGCGGGAGCTGCTTGGGGCTGCGGTTCAGTCCGTAGGCCACGTCGGAGCGCAGGGCTGCGGCCGTGGCGTCCGCGGGCAGGGTGCGAGTGAGAGTGAAGGGGCTCACAGGTGCGGCTCCTTGAGCGGGATCAGCAGGACCTCGGTGGGATCGCCGTACAGCAGATGGCGGTCGGGGACCTCGGTCCAGCGGGGACTGTCGTCGTACGGTTCTGAGGCCACGACGACGCTGCGGCCGGGTTCCGCCAGATACCAGAGGGTGTCGCCCCAGGCGGTGGCGGCGATGGAACGGCCGTCGCTGAGAAGGAAATTCAGCCGGGATTCGGGGGTCAGGGCGGCGAGCCGGCCGACGGTTCCGGCCAGGGCCTCGTCGGGGGGCGCGCCGGCCTTCAACTGGTGCAGGGTGAGGGCCCAGGCCAGCGCCGAGTCGCAGCGCGCCTCCAGGGTCAGCAACTCCTCGGCCGGCAGCGACCGGGCGGCCTCGGCCACCGACTGCGGCCAGCCGCGCAGGGCGCCGTTGTGGCTGAACAGCCAGGGGCCCGCCGTGTACGGGGCGGCGGCGGACTCGTCGGCGGCCGACCCCTCCGTGATGTCGCGGACCGCGCCGAGCAGCGCGCCGGAGCGCGTCACCCGGCACACGTCGGCGAAGGACGGGTCGTCCCAGATCGGCCCGGACCGCCGGTAGCGCGCCGGGACCGGGTCGTCCGGCGCGTACCAGCCGAGGCCGAAGCCGTCGGCGTTGACGGTGCCGTACTTCTGCCGGCGCGGCGCCCACGACTGCCGGTACAGCGAGTGCGGGGGGTCGATCACGATGTCCCGCAGCGCCACCGGCGGCCCGATGTAGGCGAGATGGCGGCACATCAGCGGGCCGCCCCTTCGACGGGGGCCGTCATGCCGTCTCCGGACGCGCGTCGCGGGCCGTGCGGAAGCCCGAGAAGATCTGCCGGCGGATCGGGTAGTCCCAGTTGCGGAACGTGCCCCGGACGGCGACCTTGTCGACGGCGAACGAACCGCCGCGCAGCACCTTGTGGTCGGAGCCGAAGAAGACCTCCGAGTACTCCTTGTACGGGAACGGCGCGAAGCCCGGGTACGGCAGGAAGTCGCTGGCCGTCCACTCCCACACGTCGCCGATCATCTGCCGCACGCCGAGCGGCGAGGCACCGGCCGGGTAGCTGCCCACGGGGGCGGGCTGGAGGTGGCGCTGGCCCAGGTTGGCGTGTTCCGGCGACGGATCCGCGTCGCCCCACGGGTAGCGGCGCGAGCGGCCGGTCGCGGGGTCGTGCCGGGCGGCCTTCTCCCACTCGGTCTCCGTCGGCAGCCGGCGTCCGGCCCAGCGGGCGTAGGCGTCCGCCTCGTACCAGCACACGTGCAGCACGGGCTCCGCGGCCGGCACCGGCTCGGTCGCCCCGAAGCGGCGGCGCAGCCACACCCCGCCCTCGCGGCGCCAGAACAGCGGCGCGGACAGGCCGTGCTCGCGTACGTGCGCCCAGCCGGCCGGGGTCCACCAGCGCTCGTCGTCGTAGCCGCCGTCCTCGATGAAGGCGGTGTAGGCGCCGTTGCTCACCGGCACCGTGTCGATGAAGAACGGCGGCACGTCCCGGGTGTGCGCGGGGCGCTCGTTGTCCAGCGCCCAGGGCTCGGCGGAGGTGCCCATCGTGAAGGGGCCGCCGGGGACGAGGACTTCCGCGGGCAGCAGCGCCGCGTCCGCGGGCGCCGGGGCCGGCGGGGGAGAGGTCAGCGCGACGGGCCCGCGCCGCAGCTGGTGGGTGATGAGCATCGTCTCGTCGTGCTGCTGCTCGTGCTGGGCGATCATGCCGAAAACGAACGCCGCGTCGGTCAGCCGGCTGCCGTGCAGCGGCGCGCGCTCCAGGATCTCCAGGACCCGGCCGCGTACGTCCGAGGCGTACGCGTGCGCCTCCGCGGGCGGCAGCAGCGGCAGAGTGGGCCGTTCGGATCGCGGGTGCTCGAAGGCGTCGTAGATGGGGTCGATGTCGGGGCGCAGCGCCTCACGGCCGCCGACGTTGCGCAGCAGCCACTGCTCCTCCTGGTTGCCGATGTGCGCAAGGTCCCACACCAGCGGCGACATCAGGGGGGAGTGCTGCGCGGTGAGCTCGTGCTCGTCGACGCAGGTGGTCAGCCCGCGGGTGCGCTCACGGGCGGTGACGAGCGCGTCGATCGCCCGGCGTCGCAGCGCCTCGGTGTCGAGAGCGGGTGCGGTCACGACTGGTACTCCTTGCGTCGGAAGGCGTCGAGCAGATCGTCGGCGGGACATCGGCCGCGCAGGACGAAACGCTCGGTGAAGTCGGCCACCACGGCCTGCACGGCGTCGCTCGCCCCGAGCCGGGGCAGGGCCTCGCGGGCCGCGGCGAAGCAGGTGACGGCGGTGGCGTGGAGTTCGGGGTCGGCCAGCGCGTGGCGGGCGGCGCGCTGCCACAGCGGGTTGCGCGGCGCGGGACCGGGACCGGCCGCGTCGGCGAGCGGCTTGACCGCGCGATAGGCGATCTCGGAGGCGGCGGCGTCGTCGAAGAGCGCCGTCGCGACGGCCAGCGGCACGATCCAGCCGTCCCGGCCGGACTGCGCGTCGATCATGCGCAGTTCCAGGTAGCCGCGCGGCCGCACGGGCGGGAACAGCGTGGAGAGGTGGTAGTCGAGGTCCGCGGTCGTGGGCGGCCGGTACGCGCCGCTGCGGATCCACTGCCGGAAGGTGAGATCCTCCGGCACCGTCCACGGCCCCTCGTCGCCGCGGATGCACAGCACCGGTGCGTCGAGGGCGTACGCGGTCCACGCCGCCCGCGGGTCGGGCCCCGGCGCGGGCGCCAGGGTGCGGCCCGGGTCGATCGCTCCCCAGACCGCCTGCCGCGTGGACTTCCACCCGGTGGGACGGCCGCCGCTGAGCGGCGAATTGGCGAAGGCGGCGACCAGGACGGCGCCCAGCAGATGCGACAGCAGCCAGCGTCTGCCGAGCCCGAAGGGCCCGGGTTCCGCCGTGCCCGAGTCCAGGCAGACCTGCACCGAGGCGGTGGAGCACATCATGGACCGGCCGGCGGGCCCGGTGCGGTCGAAGTAGGCCTCCATGGCCGCGTACCGGGGCTCGTCGAGCAGCCGGCGCGGCCGCCGCCACGGGTCGTGGCCGTGCCCGGCCAGGGCCAGGCCGTCCTGGCGGAGCCGGTGGCGTACGGAGTCGAGATCCGCGGCCGCGGCGTTCACGCACGCGGTCAGCGAGGTGGCGGGCAGCGAGCTGAGCTCCAGCTGTCCGCCTGGCTCGGTGGTGAGCCGGGAACGGAGGAAGAGGGTCCGCAGTCCGTCCACTGCGGTGGTGAGCCGAGCGGGGTCGACCGGTCGGGCCGGATCGAGGGGGTCGTGAAGGAACCATTCCAGTTCCACGCCTATGTGGCGAGGCGGGCCGGTCTTGAAACAGATGCCCTGGATGTGGTCCTCCGCCGTCGTTTCGGTGATCGGTTCGGAAGTCCCCAGGTGGTGACTGGTGGCGGGCATGGCCTGTACCTCCCGTCGAAGGTGGTGGTGTGTACCACGCGTCTACCGCGTGTCCGTACCACCTAAGCCGTTCGGCGCACACCGCTCAAGAGCGCCCCGTCGAACGTCCGAGATACGTAAGGTTCGCCCGCGCCAGTGGGCGTTCCCGTGTCCCGGTCATCAACAAGGGTGGACCGCACCCCCGGTCCGCGCATCCGGAGCGGGTATACGTGCAGGTCACAGCGGTGTGCTCGGGATCGCGGCGACGGCCCGCAGGAAGCGGGCCCCACCGGTCCCGGTCACCCGGGCGGCCCGCGCGGTCACGCGTGGTCACTCTCGGTGATCGGTACGGTGGGCCCCGCCTGACGGGGCCGATCCCGGTTTTCCGTGGCCGGAGGGCTCTTCCCCCGGGAAGACGGGGGCGAGAACCGGCCACGTTCCCACGGGGCACGGACAACGCGACAGCGTGGCCGGGCCGGCGGCCGCGGGGAGCGGTCGCCGGCCCAAGGGATCACGGCTGCACGGCCATGGCGCGCCCGCTGTGGGGCGACCATGGCTGACATTCAGTCAGGTGTCAGGACTTCGGGGCGGATTCACCCTCGGCGATGGACTTGCGGACCTCGTCCATGTCCAGCGCGCGGGCCTGCTTGATCAGGTCCTCGAGAGCCGGGGCGGGCAGTGCGCCCGGCTGGGCGAAGACCGCCACCTTGTCGCGGATGATCATCAGGGTCGGGATCGACTGGATCTGGAACGCGGCGGCCAGCTCCTGCTGGGCCTCCGTGTCGACCTTGCCGAAGACCAGGTCGGTGTTCTCCTTCGCCGCGGCCTCGTAGACCGGGGCGAACATCCGGCACGGGCCGCACCAGGACGCCCAGAAGTCGATCAGCACGAAGTCGTTGGCGGAGACGACCTCGTCGAAGTTGTCCTTGGTCAGCTCAACAGTGGCCATGCTTCCCTTACCTGCTTCCGGGGCACCGTCCGTCGGAACCCACTGACCCTAACCGAAGCGGTGAGGCCGCTATTCCGTACGACGCGCCCGCCCCCGCCGCGCGCACGGGCCCGGCAGGTGCAGCGGCCCGCGCCGGCGCGCGCCGGTGGCGGTGCGTACGGCATCCGTCACCACGGGCGAACCCATGGGGCGTGCGGCGGACGCGAGCGGGAAGGGCGAAGCTCAGGGAACGACCGTCACCGGCCAGCGGCCGGCCTTGACCAGGCGCACCGCCACCGACCCGATGATCCGGTGACCCGCCTTCTCGGAGGCGCCGACCACGACCGCGTCGGCCTTGAGGTCGTCCGCCGCCTTGGACAGACCGCTGAAGGCGTCCCCCTGGAAGGTGTGGAACTCCCACCGCACGGCGAAGACCCCGCGCAGCCTCTGCACGGCCTTCTCTATCTCCGCCTTGAGCTCCTCGGCGATCCCGGCGGTGGCCTCCGCGACCGGCGCGCCGAACGCCGCGCCCGTGGCCAGGACCGGCTGGACGTAGACGATCGCCAGCAGCGACCCCTGCCGCCGGGCCAGCCCGGCCGCGTACGCGGCCGCCCGCCACGACGACTCGCTCCCGTCCACCCCGGCCACGATCACCTTCGGGCCGTCGGTGCCCCGTTCGAAGGGCCCTTTGTCGCTCACGTTCCGAGCCTACTGGCGCGGCCGCCGCGCGCGGCGCACAGGGCGCACGGAGTCCCTGGTCGTGGCCAAATGTCCCCCGACCAGGCGCGGCGACGCGGCCCGACCCGCCAGAACTCCGCCGCGCGCTGAGCCCGCGTCAACGGACGGGACCCGCTCGCACGGTCCCAATAATCGTTCGGCACGGCGGAGGGACGTCCCTACGATGAGCGGGCATGACGCACTCGCCCCGTCGGCATCACGACGTCCCTGCCCGGCCCTCTCTCGATGGGCTCGAAGCGACCTGGTCGCGGCGCTGGGACGAGACGGGCGTACACCGCTTCGACCGGTCGCGGCCCCGCGAGGAGATCTTCTCCATCGACACCCCGCCGCCCACGGCCAGCGGCACCCTGCACATCGGTCATGTCTTCTCGTACACCCACACCGACACCGTCGCGCGCTACCGGCGCATGCGCGGGCAGACGGTCTTCTACCCCATGGGGTGGGACGACAACGGCCTGCCCACCGAGCGCCGCGTCCAGAACGTCTACGGCGTCGCCTGCGACCCCTCGCTCCCGTACGACCCCGGCTTCACCCCGCAGGAACGGCCCGGCGCGGGCCGGATCCCGGTCTCCCGGCGGAACTTCATCGAACTGTGCGAACGCCTCACCGCCGAGGACGAGCAGACCTTCGAGGAACTGTGGCGCGGGCTCGGCCTGTCCGTCGACTGGACGCTCACCTACCGGACCGTCGGCGACCGCGCACGCGCCGCGTCCCAGCGCGCCTTCCTGCGCAACCTCGCCCGCGGCGAGGCCTACAGCGCGGAGGCGCCCACGCTCTGGGACACCACCTTCCGCACCGCGGTCGCCCAGGCGGAACTGGAGGACCGCGAACGGCCCGGCGCCTACCACCGGCTGGCCTTCCACCGGCCGGACGGCGGCCGGGTCGTCGTCGCCACCACCCGGCCGGAACTGCTGCCGGCCTGCGTCGCGCTCGTCGCCCACCCCGACGACCCGCGCTACCGCGAGCTGATCGGCACGACCGTCCGCACCCCCGTCCTCGGCGTCGAGGTCCCCGTCCACGCCCACCGGCTCGCCGACCCGGACAAGGGCACCGGCATCGCCATGATCTGCACCTTCGGCGACACCACGGACGTCACCTGGTGGCGCGAACTGCGGCTGCCCACCCGCCCGGTCCTCGGCCGCAACGGGCGCTTCCTGCCGGACCCCCCGCCCGGCCTGGACTCGGGCCGGGCCCGCACGGCGTACGCGGGACTTGCCGGTGCCGGCGCCTTCGCCGCACGGGAACGGCTGCTGGAACTGCTGAGGGAGAGCGGCGACCTGGAGGGCGAGCCCGAACCGGTCGTCCACGCCGTCAAGTTCTACGAGAAGGGCGACCGCCCGCTGGAGATCGTCACGACCCGCCAGTGGTACCTGCGCAACGGCGGCCGCGACGAGGCCGTGCGGGCCGCCCTGCTGGAGCGCGGCCGTGAACTGAGCTGGCACCCGGAGCACATGCGCGTCCGGTACGAGAGCTGGGTCGAGGGCCTCAACGGCGACTGGCTGATCAGCCGCCAGCGCTGGTTCGGCGTCCCGGTCCCCGTCTGGTACCCGCTGGACGCGGCGGGCGAGCCGGTCCACGACAAGCCCCTCGTCCCCGACGAGTCGGCACTGCCCGTCGACCCCGGCACCGACGTCCCCGCCGGCTACCGCGAGGAACAGCGCGGCATGCCCGGAGGCTTCGCCGGCGACCCCGATGTCATGGACACCTGGGCGACCTCCTCGCTCACCCCGCAGATCGCCGCGGGGTGGGGGACGGACGACGAGCTGTTCAACAAGGTCTTCCCGATGGACCTGCGCCCCCAGGCCCACGAGATCATCCGCACCTGGCTGTTCGCCACGGTCCTGCGCGCCCACACCGAGCACGGCACCCTGCCGTGGCGGCACGCCGCGATCTCCGGATGGATCCTGGACCCGGACCGCAAGAAGATGTCCAAGTCCCGCGGCAAGGCGATCACCCCGGGAGACCTGCTGGAGCAGTACGGCTCCGACGCCGTCCGCTACTGGGCGGCCAGCGCCCGCCCCGGCACGGACACCGCCTTCGACACCGGCCAGATGAAGATCGGCCGCCGCCTGGCGATCAAGATCCTCAACGTCGGCCGGTTCGTGCTCACTTCGGGGACGGACGGCTCCGGTACCGCTGACAGCACCGGCGGCGGCACGGACGCCGTCACCGCGCCGCTGGACCGCGCTCTGCTGGCCGCGCTCGCCGACACCGTCCGCGCGGTGACGGACGCCATGGAGGAGTTCGACCACGCCCGGGCCCTGGAATGCGCCGAGACCTTCTTCTGGGACTTCTGCGACGACTACGTCGAACTCGTCAAGGCCCGCGCCTACGCGGGTGACGCCTCCGCGCTCGCCACCCTCGACCTGGCACTCTCCGTCCAGCTCCGGCTCTTCGCGCCCTTCCTGCCCTTCGTCACCGAGGAGGTCTGGTCCTGGTGGCAGGAGGGCTCCGTCCACCGGGCCCCCTGGCCCGACGCGGACGCCCTCGACGCGGCGGCCGCGGACGGCGACCCCCTCGTCCTGGACACCGCGCGTGCGGCTGTCACCGCCGTCCGCCGGGCCAAGTCCGAGGCCCGGCTGTCGATGCGCGCCGACGTCGCGGGGCTCGTCGTGACCGGACCGTCCGCCGCCCTGGCCCGCTTCGCGCTCGTCGCCGACGAGGTCGGCGCGGCCGGACGGGCGGGCTCGGTGGAGCTCGCCCCGCCCTCCGGCGACGCGCTGGGGGTGGAGGTGCGCTTCTAGGGACGCGCCCGGCCCTTCCCGCCATCGGGACGTCACCCGCTACGGCACCGGCCGCGGCGGCCGGGGGCCCACGTAGTGGCCGCTGGGGCGCATGCGCAGGGGGGGTTCCTCGTACTCCTCCAGGGCGTGGGCGATCCAGCCGGCCGTGCGGGCCACCGAGAACACGGTCTCGCCGGCCTCGGGCGGCATGCCGCAAGAGAGGGAGAGCACGGCCAGGGCGAGGTCGACGTTGGCGTGCAGCGGCGTGTCGCGGGACGCGGTGGCGACGACCTCGCGGGCAGCGCCGAGAGCCGGGGCGGCGTGGGGAACCGCCTGGAGCAGGCGGAAGAGCATGACCGCGCGCGGGTCCTCGCGCGGGTAGAGACGGTGGCCCAGCCCCGGGACGCCCCGCCCGGCGCGCAGGTGGTCGGCGACGACGGCGGCCGCGCTGCCCCGCTCCAGCACCTCCGCGAGCATGCGGTGCGCCAGCCCGCTCGCGGCGCCGTGCAGCGGGCCGTCGAGCGCGCCGAGGCCGGCGGAGACCACGGCGTACGGGTGCGCGCGGGCGGAGGCCGCGACGCGCGCGGCGAGGGTCGAGGCGGCCAGGTCGTGGTCGATCAGCAGGACGAGGGCCGCGTCCAGCACCCGGAGTGACGCCTCGTCGGCAGGTCGCGCGGTCAGCCGTGACCACAGCCGCCACGCCGCCCGTCCCTCGCCGCGATGCTCCTGCCCGGCCGCGGGAAGCGCGTCGATCAGGACGGGGATCAGCGTGCGCCCCACGCCGACCACCGCCTCGGGGGCGAGGTCGAACCGCAGCGGGTCGGCGGCCGCCATGGCGATCGCGGCCACCCGCAGCCGGTCCGCCGTTCCGCTGTGCGCGGGCAGCGCGGCCACCGCCGCGCGGGCGGCGGCCAAGGCCTCGGCCGGCGCGGTGAAGCGCGTGCCCGGGGTCATCACCCCCGTCCACAGCCAGTCCGCCGTCTCCTCGAAGCGGTGGCGGTCGGCGAGCGCGGTGGCGTCGACGCCGCGGTAGTAGCAGCGGTCGCCGTCGATGAGCGTGATGCCGGTGCGCACCACGCCGATGCCGTTCCCGGCGTCGTCGCCCGACGGCTGCTGTGCGGGGCGCCGGGTGCGGCGGACCAGTGCGTCGACCTCCCGGGCGTCGAAGGTGCTGCCCCGTCCGTCCGGTGCGCGGCGGCTGCCGAGCAGGCCGCGGCTGACGTAGGCGTACACCGTCTCGGGCTTCACGCCGAGCCGTTCGGCGGCCTGCCGGGTGGTGAGCCGTTCCTCGGTCGTCATGACTCCATCCCATCACATATTGATTCAATCAATATTGACGTGCATTGAATCAATGACAGATGGTCGAGTCACGTTCGAAGGAGGACACCACCGTGACCGTCATGCCCGTCACCCCCGACGTGCCCCGCGTACCCCGCGGACTCAAGGGCGTCGTCGTCACCGAGACCGCGCTCGGGGACGTCCGCGGCACCGAGGGCTTCTACCACTACCGGCAGTACTCGGCCGTCGAACTCGCCCGCGGCCGCACCTTCGAGGACGTCTGGCACCTGATGCTGCTGGGCACGCTCCCCGACGCCGCCGGACGGGCCGCCTTCACCGCCCGCGTCGCGCCGCTGCGCCGGCTGCCACGCGACATCCGGGACGCGCTGCCCGCCATCGCCCGCTCCGGCGCGCTCAGCGGGCCCCTCGCCGGGCTGCGCACCGCGCTCTCACTGCTGGGCGCCGCCGCGGGATTCCGCCCGCTGTACGACATCGACGCCGAACGGCGCCTGGCCGACGCCCTCATTGCGAGCGCCGCCGTGCCGACCCTGCTCACCGCCCTGTACCGGCTCGGGCAGGGCCTGGAACCGGTCGAGCCCCGCGACGACCTGCCCTTCGCGGCCAACTACCTCCACATGCTCACCGGGGAGGAGCCCGACCCGGTCCGCGCACGGGCGATCGAGCGGTACCTGATCTCCACCGTCGACCACGGGTTCAACGCGTCCACCTTCACCGGCCGCGTCATCGCCTCCACCGGGGCCGACCTCGCCGCGTGCCTCGTCGGTGCCGTGGGCGCGCTGTCCGGCCCGCTGCACGGCGGCGCGCCGAGCCGTGCCCTGGACACGCTCGACGCGATCGGCATTCCCGACCGCATCGACCCCTGGATCCGCGAACGCGTCCTGGCCGGCGACCGCATCATGGGCTTCGGCCACCCCGTCTACCGCACGGAGGACCCCCGCTCCCGCATGCTCAAGGAGATCGCCCGCGACTTCGGCGGCCCGCTGGTCGACTTCGCGCTCCAGGTCGAGGCCCGCGTGGAGGCGATCCTCGCCGAGCTCAAGCCGGGCCGCGAGCTGCACACCAATGTCGAGTTCTACGCGGGCGTCGTCATGGAACTGTGCGGGCTGCCGCGGGAGATGTTCACCCCCACCTTCGCCTGCGCCCGCGTCGTCGGCTGGTCGGCGAACATCCTGGAACAGGCGGAGGACAGCAAGATCATCCGTCCGGCCGCGCGCTACGTCGGCCCCGTGCCGCCGCAACCCGTTCCCGCGGTGTAGCGCGACGGCGACTCCGGACCGGGCGCGCGCCCCCGGCACACCGCCGCCCGGGGCGTGCGCCCCCGGCACACCGCCGCCCGGGGCGTGCGCGCGGGTCGTTCCCCGCGGCGGGCGCCGGGCGGGCTTACGGTGCGGCACATGGCTCTGAGCATCCGCAACCAGATCGCCGGGAAGGCCGAGTCGGTGGTCACCGGCGAGGTCATGGCCGTGGTCACCGTCCACCTCGACGGCGGCGGCCCGGCCTTCACCGCAGCCGTGACCGCCGAGGCCGTCCGTGAACTCGGCATCATCCCCGGCGGCGGGGTGACCGTCCTGATCAAGGCCACCGAGATCTCCCTCGCCACACCACCGCTCCCCGGCGGCCTGACGATCCGCAACCGCGTCCCCGGCACCGTGACCGCGGTGACGGAGGGTCAGGCGATGGCGACGGTGCGGCTGGCGTTCGCCGGGGGCCGCGAACTCACCGCCGTGATCACCCGCGAGGCCCTCGACGAACTCCGGCTCGCCGAGGGCTCCGAGGTCGTCGCTCTGGTGAAGTCGACCGACGTCGCCCTGTCCACGTAGCGACTACTTCACGGCACCCGGAGGGCCGGCCGGCCTGCGGTCGACCGGAGTGATCGGCATCACCGTCTCCTCCAGAGTGCGGCGCGGACCGGACCAGGGCGCCGGGACCGCGTCGAGGAGATGCGCGAAGCGGTAGGCGAGGTCCTCGTAGTTCACCCGCCAGCCGCGGAAGTGCGGCCAGGCCTCCTCCGGGGTGCGCTCCAGCGGATAGCCGTTCGCGGCGGCGTGCGCGACGGCCGCCGCGAAGTCCTCGTACGTGAGCCGGATCGTCGCATCCGGGGAGGGGTCCTGTTCGTACGGGATCCGCCAGATGTCGGCGATGTCGCGCAGGCACACGAAACCCGCCCGCAGGGCCAGCCGTGCCTCGGCCTGCGGGCGGCCGGGGTTCAGGGCGAGCTGCATGGCGGCGGCGTCCATCACCGCGAGGAGGGCGACCAGCCAGTTGCGGTTGGACTGCGGCGAGCGGAAGCGGCTCAGCACTATGTAACTGGTGTGGCTCTCGCTCACCTCGGCCGCCCACCGCTCCCAGTTGCGGAACATGTCGGCCAGGCTGTCGGTCACACCGATCTGGGCGTAGCGCGCCAAGATCTCCGGCCCCCACGGCGGGCTGCCCGCCCGGGCCTGCAGCAGGGTCACCTCGGCCTCGCGGCGGGAGTACGCGGCGTACAGCGTCGGCAGGTAACCGATCTGCAGACCGATGGTGATCGGACCGGTCGCGGCGGCGCAGAAGTCGATGACGGTCAGGTCGACATGGCGGCTGCTGGCGAAGCCGAGCGTGAACAGCGAGGAGCCGGCCTCCCGCAGCGCGTCCAAGGCGCCGAGGTCGCTCACCGCCGCCTGCAGCAACGCGTACCCGAGCCAGAACGCGACCAGCCAGCTGATCAGGTTGAACAGGATGGACACCGCCGCCACCGGGGCGAGCACGCGGTCCTTGTTCTCCGGCGTGCGGCAGCGGTCGGCGACGAACTGGAAGGGGAAGTGCACCATGGCGTGCACGCTCCGGGTGAAGCCGGATCTTGTCGGCCGGGGGATGACCAGCGTGCGCAGGACGGAGGAGAACGTCCCCCCGACGATCAGCGCACCGAGCAGGCCGTACAGGACACGCACTGGTCTTCCTTCCGGGAACGGATCACAGCACCCGGCGGCGGACCAGGGCCGCGAGCACCAGAACACCGGGGAGCAACGGCAACCATACGGTGACGATCCGGTACGCGAGCACCGCGGAGGTCGCCGCCACTCCGGTCGCCCCGGCCGTGACCAGTGCCAGGGCCAGCGCGACGTCCAGCGAGCCGAGTCCGCCCGGCGTCGGCAGCAGCGCGGCGGCCGCGCTCCCCGCCAGGTACGCCAGGGCGACGTGCCCGGCCGGTACCGGCGCGTGCAGGGCCCGGACGACCGCGACGAGCACCGCCGCGTGCATTACGGGGAAGGCCAGGGAGCCGGTCCACAGTGCCGCCGCGCGCGAGGAACTGCCGTGCACGGCGCGTACGTCGGAGACGACCGTGCCGAGGAAGGAGGTGACCGGGCGCCGGATCGGGCGGACCGACAGCAGGACCACGAGCGCGGCGAACAGTGCGGCCCCGGCCGCCAGGGCGAGCCCGCGGTGCGCCTGGGGCGGGGCCACCCGGTGCAGGTCGAGCGCATGCGGGAAGACCGCCAGCAACACCGCGAGCAACGCCACCCGCACCACGCAGGCCGCCATCGCCCGTACCGCGAGCGCCGCCGCGCAGCGGCTGGGGGACAGGCCGCAGCGCAGCAGGAACCGCAGGTTGACCGCGTTGCCGCCGACACCGGCCGGCAGAATGTGGTTGACCGCCGAGGCCGCGAACTGCGTGGCCAGCAGCCGTCCCGCCGGGAGCTGTTCGAGCACGGCGCCCTGCTGCGCGGCGGCCGAGCAGACCCAGGCCAGCAGGGTCGCCGCACCGGCGGCGAGCAGCCACTCGCCGTCCGCGGAGCCCAGCCGGTCGGTGCCGGCGTCGACGGTCGGCCACTGGTGCAGCACGACGGCGGCGACCAGCAGCAGCGGTGCCACGGCGAGGATCTGACGCAGTGGGACGCGCCGCAGCATGGTCATCGCCCTTCCGGTTGGCGCGGTCGCCCGCGTCGCCGTGAGGCGCCCCCCTCGCCCTGCCCCGGCCGTACCTGTGCCCGACCATACGTGGCCGGGACCCGTACTGCTCAGCGGCCGTGCCGATGACATGGGCGGCGATGACCCACCTGCGTCGTGCCGCGAGCTACCTCGGGCGCTCGTCCACGACGCGGCGTATCTTCCCGACGGACCGCTCCAAGGTCTCGGGATCGGTGATCTCCACGGCCACCGTGACGCCGACGGCCTCCTTCACGCCGCGCCCGATGGCCTCGGCCGCCGCCGCGCGCGCCTGCGCGCCGGCATCGGGGCGGGCCTCGGCGCGCACGGTGAGTTCGTCGAGCCGTCCGGTGCGCGTCAGACGCAACTGGAAGTGCGGCGCGACTCCTTCCGTGCGCAGCACGATCTCCTCGACCTGGGTGGGGAAGAGGTTGACACCGCGCAGGATGATCATGTCGTCGCAGCGCCCGGTGATCCTCTCCATCCGCCGGAAGGCGGGCCGGGCCGTACCCGGCAGCAGCCGGGTGAGGTCGCGGGTGCGGTAGCGGATGATCGGCATGGCCTCCTTGGTGAGCGAGGTGAAGACCAGTTCGCCGCTGCCGCCGGCGGGCATGACCTCGTCGGTGACGGGGTCCACGATCTCCGGGAGGAAGTGGTCCTCCCAGATGTGCAGGCCGTCCTTGGTCTCCACGCACTCCTGCGCCACGCCGGGGCCGATCACCTCCGACAGGCCGTAGATGTCCACGGCGTCGATCCCGGCGCGCTCCTCGATCTCCTCGCGCATCGCCTCCGTCCACGGCTCGGCGCCGAAGACGCCGACGCGCAGCGAGGTGGAGCGCGGGTCGACGCCCTGGCGCTCGAACTCGTCGAGCAGGGTGAGCATGTAGGACGGCGTCACCATGATGATCTCGGGGCGCAGGTCCTGGATGAGCCGCACCTGCCGCGCGGTCATGCCGCCGGAGGCCGGGACGACGGTGCACCCGAGCCGCTCCGCCCCGTAGTGCGCCCCGAGGCCGCCGGTGAACAGGCCGTACCCGTAGGCGATGTGGACCTTGTCGCCCGGCCGGGCGCCGGCGGCCCGCAGGGACCGGGCCACCACGTCGGACCAGGTCTCCAGGTCGCGCTCGGTGTACCCGACGACGGTCGGCAGGCCGGTGGTGCCGCTGGACGCGTGGATGCGGCGGATGCGCGACTCCGGGACCGCGAACATGCCGTACGGGTACTGGTCGCGCAGGTCGGCCTTCGTGGTGAAGGGGAAGCGGTCCAGGTCCGCCAGGGTCCGGCAGTCCTCGGGGCGGACGCCGGCCTTGTCGAACGACGACCGGTAGAACGCCACGTTGTCGTACGCGTGCCGCAGGGTGCCCTGCAGACGCCGCAGTTGCACGGCCTCCAGCTCCTGCCGGGTCATCCGTTCGGCCGCGTCGCGGAACCCCTCGCCCACGGTGTCCATGGCCCCCACCCTTCCCAACCGATCGTTCGGTAGCCTCTGGCGGGACCAGTAATCCATCATCCGACCTGCGCGTCAAGACACCTGCCGGCCGCCTGTGGACAACCGCGCGGACAGCCTGCGGCGGCGCGGCTCCGGCACGGCCGCGCGGCGTGTCCCCGCGGCCCCGCCGTCGGACATACCGACTGGTCGGTGTTACGGGATATCGTGACCCCGGACGACACGACGTACGTACGCAAGCGGAGGGAGTCGCGGTGCGCGCGATCCAGATCACCGAGTTCGGCGGGCCGGAGGTGCTGCGGCAGGTGGAGCTGCCCGACCCCGTGCCCGGACCCGGACAGCTCCTGGTCGAGGTCGGCTCGGCGGGCGTCAACTACGCCGACACCCACATGGTCGAGAACTCCTACCTCTCCAAGGCCGTCCTCCCGCTGGTCCCCGGAGGCGAGGTCGCCGGCCGCACCCCCGACGGCCGCCGCGTGGTCGCCCTCACCGACAACGGCGGCTACGCCGAGAAGGCCGTCGTCGAGGAGTACCTCGCCCACGACATCCCCGACGGCGTCACCGACACGCAGGCGCTCGCCCTGGTCGTCCAGGGGCTCACCGCCTGGCACCTGCTGCGCACCTCCGCCCGGATCGCCGAGGGCGAGTCCGTCGTCGTGCACGCGGCCGCGGGCGGCACCGGCTCGCTCGCCGTCCAGCTCGCCAAGGAGTTCGGCGCGGGCCGGGTCATCGCCACCGCCTCGTCCAAGGAGAAGCGCGACCTGGCCCTCGAACTCGGCGCCGACGTCGCCCTGGACGGCAGCCCCGAGGGCCTCAAGGAGCGACTGACCGAGGCCAACGGCGGCAAGAAGGTCGACATCGTCCTGGAGATGACCGGCGGCCCCGTCTTCGACGCCTCCCTCGCCGCGCTGGCGCCCTTCGGCCGCATGGTCACCTACGGCCTCGCCTCCCGGGTCCCGCCCACGCCCGTGCAGGCCGCCCAGCTCATGGGCCGGTCGCGCGCGGTCGTCGGCTTCTGGCTGATGCACTGCGTCGGCCGCCCCGGCATGTACCGCGAGCCCATGGCGGAGCTGATGGCGATGACCGCCGAGGGCCGGCTGCGGCCGCAAGAAGGCGGCGTCTACCCGCTCTCCGAGGCCGCCCGGGCACACGAGGACCTGCGGGCCCGGCGTACTTACGGCAAGCTGACGCTCGACGCGGCACGCTGATCCCGTACTCCGGCCGCGCCGTCGCGACCCCGCCGTTCGTGCCTCTGCGGAGGCACAATCGAAGCGGAGCACGACGCCGCGGCCGGCGGCCCGAGAACACGGGAGGGGCCATGGACAGGACCCGTTTCGCCCCCGACAAGGGGCTGACCACACGCATGGTGGTCACCATGTTCATGATCGGGCTGCTCTACGTGGTCTTCGTCGGCGCGCTCCTGGCCCTGCTGCGCGGCGCCTGGCCGCTGATCCTGATCGTCGCAGGCGGCCTGTTCATCGCCCAGTTCTGGTTCAGCGACCGGATCGCCGCCTTCAGCATGGGCGCCCGTGAGGTGACCCCCGAGCAGGCACCCGAGCTGCACGGCGTCGTGGACCGCATCTGCGCCCTGGCCGACATGCCCAAACCGCGGGTCGCGATCGCCCAGAGCGACGTGCCCAACGCCTTCGCCACCGGACGCAACGAGAAGGCCGCCCTGGTGTGCGCCACCACCGGCCTGCTGCGCCGCCTGGAGCCCGACGAGCTGGAGGGCGTCATCGCCCACGAGCTCTCCCACGTGGCCCACCGCGACGTCGCGGTGATGACCATCGCCTCGTTCCTGGGGGTACTCGCCGGCATGATCACCCGCATCGGGCTGTGGGGCGGTCTCGGCCGCAACAGCCGCGACCCCGGCACCACCATCGTCGTCATCCTGATACCGCTGGTCAGCGCCATTGTGTACGCGGTCAGCTTCCTCCTCACCAGGATGCTGTCGCGCTACCGCGAGCTGTCCGCCGACCGCTCCGCCGCGATGCTCACCGGGCGCCCCTCCTCGCTCGCGTCCGCGCTCACCAAGGTCACCGGCCAGATGGCGCGGATCCCGACGGAGGACCTGCGCAAGGCCGAGCCGTTCAACGCCTTCTACTTCGCCCCCGCGTTCGCGGGCGGGCAGAGCCTGGCGCAGCTGCTGTCCACGCACCCCACCCTGGAACAGCGCCTCGCGCAGCTGGGCCGGATCTCCGCCGAACTCGGGCGGCGCTGATGGGGCTGTTCGACGCGCTCCTCGGCCGCAGCAAGCCCGTCAAGCCCGACCTGGACCAGCTCTTCGGGCTGCCCTCGGCCGCCGTGACCCTGGAGGCCGGCGCCGGGTTCCGGCCCACCGGGGTCGGCTCGGTGTGCTTCGCCGCCGTCGAGGGCGGCGCCTTCGCGGAGGTCCAGCAGGACGTCCGCGCACTGCTGGACCTCGACACCGGACAGGGCGGCGTCCCCGTGGAATCCACCCGGGACGCGTACGGCTACACCTGGCTCGTGGCACGCCATCCCGCGGACGACATGCCGACCCTGGTGGGCGATCTGCACGCCGTCAACTCAGCCCTGGAAAGCCATGGCTTCGGGCCGCAACTGCTCTGCTCCCTGGCCGGCTTCCGCGACGACTCCGGCCGCTCGCTCGCGCTGGTCTACCTCTACAAGCGCGGCACGTTCTATCCGCTGGCCGTCCGGCCCGGCGAGCAGAAGCGCGACAACGCGCTGGAGTTGCAGGTGGCCGGCCTCCTGAAGAACGACCTCCGCGTCGAGGAGGACCTCACCCGCTGGTTCCCCCTGTGGGGTGCCCCCGGCATGGGGGACTGAGGCTCCGCTTCACTTGCCTTCTCCGCCGCCGTGGGTCCTGAACACGCCGATGCCGTTGGCGACCGCGCGTTCGACGCCACCCGTGGGGTGGTTGCGGACGGTGACGCGGGGGGCGCCGGGGGCGCGGGTGACCAGGGTGGAGGAGCCGCCGCCGTCGAGGTTGACGGCGGAGTCGCAACCCAGCGCGTACATCAGGCCGGCCAGTTCACGTACCGTCAGCCCCGCGCCGCTCTCGGCGTTGCCGTCCAGGGCCATCAGGTACAGGGTCTGCCCGCCGTCGCCGAAGCCCGCGGCGGTGCGGGTCGCCGCGGTGCCGTTCTCCAGGCCCGCCAGCGGGGTGCGGTCGCGCAGGATCGGGTAGCCCCCGACGGCGAAGCGCAGGTCGCCGCGCTGGGAGACGGGCAGCAGCCGACTCTGCACGACCACCGGACGGCCGGGCGCGAGCGTGCGCAGGAAGCGCGCGCCGCCCTCGCGGCCGAGCAGGACGACCGTCCCCGGGGGAATGCGGCCGCGGCCCGCGGAGCCGCTCGTCTTGACGACCCGGCCGTTGCGGACGGTCACTTCGTACGTGGGTCTTCCGCACGGATCGGCGCGGCGGAGGTCGCTGCCGCAGACCGCGCGGCGCCGGGAGGCGGAGCCCCAGTCGGCGGTGTACGCGCCCACGCCGTTCTGCGGCAGCGCGTACTGGTTGAAGCCGCGCAGCGCGACGGTGCTCCGGCCGGAGCGCACCGTGCCCGTGAGACGGAGCCGGTCGAGGCGTGCCCTGCGGTCGGAGCCGATGCCGAGGACGTTCTCGGTGGAGGTGCCGGGGGGCAGCGAGGGGCCGAAGCGCTGACTCGACGGCACTGCCGCCTTGAGCTGCCGGCCGTGCGCGATCGCCGGGCCGACGGGGGCGCCCGTCGCCGGGACGCCTCGGTGCTGGGTCTCGCTCATGTGGAAGAAGTCCGCGTTGATCCCGCCCACGGCATGCGCCGTGTTGGCCAGCCGGGACACCGTGCCGCGGCCCGTGACGGTACCCGGGTAGAGCAGGTCGACGGAGAGGTCCCGGCGGCGCAGGTCCACCGTCAGCAGGTGGCCGTGGGCCGTGCCGTGGGAGCCCGCGTAGTCGAACCTCCGGTAGTCCACGCCCGGCGCGAGCGCCGTGCGTGCCGCGTAGCGCACGCCCTTGCCGGTCTTCGCGACCGCGCCGCCCGTGCCCGCCAGGAGCGTGCCCAGCGCCAGGACCACGGTGATCGCCGGGCGTGCCCGGCCCCAACGTCGGCTCATCGTCACCCCAGCTGAACGCCGTTCATCTGATGTCTGATGGGAGGTCAATCGTTTCCCGTGCAGGGCACGGTGCCCGTGCACCACGCCGCGCGCGGGCGAAATCGCGGCTCCGCACGGCGAGGACGGGTGAAGAACCGCCCCGCGTCCGGACCGTCGGCGGGTCAGCCGGGGAAGGCGTACACGGTGGTCGCGTGGGCCGCGGGCTCCTCCGCGCCCTCCGGCGTCATCTCGACGTCGATGAAGCCCAGGCGCCGGCCCAGCTTGGTGACGCGGGCGGTGACGAGGACGTCCGTGCCCGTGACGGCGCGCTGAAAGGTCGTGGACTGCTGAACGGTCGTCATGGGGCCGAAACCGCCTCGCGCGGCGGACACGGCGATCACGGTCGCGGTGTCGGCGGCCGCCATCAGGGCCTGGCCGGACAGGGCGCCGCCCTCGCGGGCCAGCCGGTCGGACCACGGCAGCCGCAGGATCGCGTGGCGTTCACCGGTCTCCTCGACCGTCAGGCCCAGATCCCGTACCCAGGGAGCGAAGTTGTCGGCCAGTACCTTGTCCGCCTCGGCGGTGGTGATCGTCACGCGCGACATTCTTCCGTTCACATCACGTCACCACCAGAGCGCGTGCGGTCGTCCTCGCGCGCTGCGCGCCCTCCCCTGTGCATCCGACGGGAGGTTTGCCCGTGAGCCCTACATGCCGTTGCGCGTATATAGCTGTAGGTGTATGTTCGAGACGTGTCCATTCCCTTTGACGTGCTCGCGGAACCCACCCGGCGGCGGATCCTGGACCTGCTGCTGGAGCGCCCACGGCTGGTCGGCGAACTCACCGAGCGGCTGGGGCTGAGCCAGCCCGGCACCTCCAAGCACCTGAGGGTGCTGCGCGAGGCCGGCCTGGTGCGGGTGCGCGCCGAGGCCCAGCGCCGGTGGTACGAACTGCGTCCCGAGCCGCTGCGCGAGGTCGACGCCTGGCTCACCCCCTACCGCAGGTTGTGGGGGGACGGACTCGACGCACTGGAGCGGCACTTGGACGCCATGCCGGACGAGACGGAGGAACCCCGATGACCGGTGAGCCCACCGAGACCCTGACCACCGCTCCGGACGGCCGCACCGCCCTGCGCCTGGTGCGCAGGCTCGCCCACCCGCCGGAGAAGGTCTGGCGGGCCCTGACCGAACCCGGGCATCTCGCGCACTGGTTCCCCTCCGACGTCGAGCTTGAGCTGCGGCCCGGCGGCAAGGTGCGTTTCGTCTTCCGGCACGGCGAGATGCCCGCTCTCGACGGCGAGGTCACCGAGGTCGACCCGCCCCGCGTGCTCGCCTACACCTGGGGCGGCGACCTGCTGCGCTGGGAGGTGGAACCCGCGGCCACCGGGTCCGTGCTCACCCTCACCCACACCTTCGCCGACCGCCCGGGCGCGGCGAGCTTCGCCTCCGGCTGGAACACCTGCATCGCGGGCATCGACCCCGCGCTGGACGGCCGCCCCGCGCCCCCGCCCGGCGACATCAACGCCGCGCACGAGCACTTCGTCGGCGAGTTCGGCCTGGACAGGGGAACCGCCTCCGGCGACGGGGAGGGCTGGCGGGTGCGCTTCGAACGGCAACTCACCCAGCCCGCCGCGACGGTCTGGCGGACCCTGCTCGGCGAGGCCGCCGCCCCCGAGGCCGGCGGCACCGTGCCGAGCGGCTTCGCGACCGGGGAGTTCCGCGCGGGCCCGGTGGCCGAGGTGCGGCCTCCCGTCCTGCTGGCGTACGCCTGGGACCAGGACGGCCGGCACGGCGGCACAGTGCGCTGGGAGCTGACCGAGGGCACCGGCCACGGGGCACGGCTGATCCTCACCCACACCGGCTCGGCCGAGGCCGCCGGCCGGCGCCCGGCTGCCCTCGACGCCTGGCACGACCATGTCGAGGATCTCGCCAGGAGCCTCGCGCGAATGCCACGCTGACGCCATGGTGGCGACGACGCACGGCAACACGGTCGACGGAGTCCTGCGGCGCAGCGCGCGCCGCGTGCCCGAGCGGACGGCGGTGCGCTTCGCCGACCGCGCCTGGACGTACCGCGAACTGGACGACGCGGTCTCCGCGGCCGCGGCCGTGCTCCTCTCCGAGGGACTGCGGCCGGGTGACCGCGTCGCCGCCTACGGCCACAACTCGGACGCCTACCTCGTCGCCTTCCTCGGCTGCGCGCGGGCCGGGCTGGTGCACGTCCCCGTCAACCACCACCTTGAGGGCGAGGAACTGCGCTATCTCGTCGAGCAGTCCGGCAGCGCCCTCGTCCTCGCCGACCCGGCGCTCGCCGGGCGGCTGCCGGCGGGCGTGCGCACCTTGGCGCTGCGCGACACCGAGGAGAGCCTGCTCGCCCGGCTGGCGGCCGCGGAACCCGCGGACGACCTGACGCCGCCCCGCGGTGAGGACCTCGTCCAGTTGCTCTACACCTCGGGCACCACGGCCCTCCCCAAGGGCGCGATGATGACGCATCGCGCCCTTGTGCACGAATACGTCAGCGCCATGGTCGCGCTGGACCTGAAGGAGACCGACCGGCCGCTGCACTCGCTGCCGCTGTACCACTCGGCGCAGATGCACGTCTTCCTGCTGCCCTACCTGGCGGTCGGCGCGGAGAACACCATTGTCGCGGCCCCCGACCCTGTCACGGTCTTCGGCGAGGTGGAGGCCGGCCGGGTGGACAGCCTCTTTGCGCCGCCCACGGTGTGGATCGCGCTCGCCAACCACCCGCATTTCGCCACCCGCGACCTGGGCGCGCTGCGCAAGGCGTACTACGGAGCGTCGATCATGCCCGTCCCCGTGCTGGAGCGGCTGCGCGGACGGCTGCCCGGACTGGCCGTCTACAACTGCTTCGGGCAGAGCGAGATCGGGCCGCTGGCCACCGTGCTCGGACCGGACGAGCACGAGGGCCGCATGGACTCCTGCGGCCGGCCGGTGCTGTTCGTGGAGGCGAAGGTCGTGGACGAGTCGGGCAAGGAGGTTCCCGACGGGACCCCCGGCGAGGTCGTCTACCGTTCCCCGCAGTTGTGCGAGGGCTACTGGGACAAGCCCGAGGAGACCGCGGAGGCCTTCCGGGACGGCTGGTTCCACTCCGGTGACCTGGTGGTGCGTGACGCGGAGGGCTTCTTCACCGTCGTGGACCGGGTGAAGGACGTCATCAACTCCGGTGGAGTGGTGGTGGCGTCACGGCAGGTGGAGGACGCGCTGTACGGCCACCCGGCGGTGGCCGAGGTGGCGGTCGTCGGGCTCCCGGACGAGCGGTGGATCGAGGCGATCACCGCCTTTGTCGTCGTGCGCGAGCAGGTGGTCGTCACCGAGCAGGAGCTGATCGCCTTCGCCCGGGAACGGCTCGCCGGCTTCACGACCCCCAAGCGCGTGGTGCTCGTGGACGGGCTGCCGCGCAACGCCAGCGGCAAGATCCTCAAGCGGGAGCTGCGCGACCGTTACGCGTCCGAACCGGCCGCGGAGGCGTAGGACGCCGCCTCCTCACGGACCTCGATCCCGCGGCGCACCGCCGCGTCCTCACCCGGCCACCACACGGCCGGGCGCACGGCCACGTCACCTGCAACCGACCTGCCCGGAGACGAAGGGTGTAACTTACTAGTGGTAGGTTACGAAAGGTAGGTTGTACGTCTTCTGGGAGTGGACTGATGATCTCTGTGTTCCTCGGCTCCGGAGCCGACGCGTGAAGCGGGTACTCGTGGTGGGCGGCTACGGAGTCGTCGGCCAATGGGTCGTGCGGCTGCTTCGGACCGCATGGGGCGACCTGGACGTGGTGATCGGCGGCCGCCGGCCCGAGGCGGGTGCGGCGCTGGCCGAGGAGTACGGCGCACGCCTCGCGCACACCGACACGGTCGACGCGGAGGCCGGACTCGCCGCCCTGGGGCCGGTCGACCTGGTGGTGGCCGCGGTGCAGGACCCGGACGACGCTCTGCTGCGGGCCTCGCTGCGGGCGGGCTCCGCGCACATCGGCATCGTCCGCAAGGTGGACAAGCTCGGCCCGACCGCGATCATTGCGGCTGATCTCGCGCAGCGCGCCGCCGTCGTCATGGGCCACTGGCAGGCCGGTGCCGCGACCTTCGCGGCGCTGACGACGGCGCGCGAGTTCCAGCGCGTCGAACGGGTGGAGCTCGCCGGCCTGTTCGACCCGGCGGACTCCGCCGGGCAGATGTCGGCCGACGACAGCGGAACGTTCTTCGCGAGGGCCCTGGTCCGCAGCGACGGCCGGTGGCGGCATCTCGCCGAGGGCGAGGGCGTCCGTACGGTCGACAGGGGAGATCCGCCGCCGTTCGCGGCGCAGCCGATGGGTGTGCTGGACGTTCCCGCGGTCGCGGCCGCCACCGGCGCCGCTCACGTGCGTTTCGACATCGGCACCGGTGACTCGCTGGGGACCCTGGCCGGTCTGCCGGCCTCGCACGAGATCTATGCCGACCTGTGGGGGCTGGACCGGCAGGGTCTGCCACTGGCCCGGCGGACGGTCGTGAGCGACCCGCGGGGGCAGGCCCATCTCACCGCGGCCGGCGCGGTGATCGGCGTCGAGCGCGTGCTGGGACTGGACGGCGGGACGCCGCCGCCCGCGGGGCTTGTCACGGCGGAGGGCCTGATCGACGCGGGCCGGGCCGTCGACCGGCTGCGGCAGTTCGGCGTCTCCGTGATGACCGGCCCGCTCGCCGCGCCGCACACGGGCTCCTGACCGAGTTCCTGTCGGAGCCGGTCAGGCGGAGCGCGGTCGCGGCGGAGGGCCGGCCGACGTGCCCAGCATGATGCGGCTGATCGCCCGGATCGCCGATGCGCGGTCCAGGCGCCCGTCGGCGACCTCGCGGGCGAGGACTTCGCAGGCGCCGACCACGCCCAGCATGACCGGACGGCTGTCGTCCTCCCCGGCGGGCCCGAAGCGCTCGAAGGCGTCGAGGACGATGGCCGCGTAGCGCTCGCGCGCCGTGCGGAGCAGGGTCTCGGTCCCCGCGATGGAGCCGAGGGCGGCCGTGACGGTGCCGAACTCCCTGCCCGCATTGAGCGCGCAGTCGACGTACGCCTCGGCGAGGACCGCGACCGCTTCCTCCAGACTGTCCGCTCGTGCGTCGAGTGCCGCGCGGGCGGACTGGACCTGGAGGTCGTCCATACGGTGGTAGAGCGCCGTGAGCAGGCCGGTGCGTGTCTCGAAGTGCTCGTAGACGACGGGCTTCGTGACGCCGGCCCGCTCGGCCACTCGGGCGAGCGTCAGAGCGCCCGCCCCCTCCGTGCCGGCCATCGCCGCCGCCGTGTCGAGCAACTGGAGGCGTCGTTCGTCGTGCGACATCCGACGCCTGGTCACCATGGTCTCCGTCCCCTCAAGCTACCGACAGTAGCTTAGACCGTGTCCTCTGGAGCGGGGCGGACGAGTCGCGTGCGGCGGCAGGGGGGTCAGAACCGGTCGCGGGCGTCCCGGAGGAAGTCACGGGTGGGCTCGGCCGGGAGGGCCTGGGCGCTCATGCGGTCCAGTGCCTCGCGGAACTGGGAGACGTCCTCGCGGTCGTCGAGGTAGACGGCGCCGATCAGGCTCTCCACGTACGCGATGTCCGGCAGCTCCGGGAGCGGGAAGCGGAAGATGTGGAAGGGCCCGTACATCGCCGGGTGCGGGCCCGAGGCGAACGGCATCACCTGGAGCCGGACCTGGGGCATGGCGCAGGCCTCGATCAGCCGGTCGACCTGGTCGCGCATCACCTGGGGGCCGCCGATGGGGCGGCGCAGCACGGTCTCGTCGATCACGACCCACAGCAGTGGCGGCTGCTCGCGGGAGAGCAGCGCCTGCCGCTCCATGCGCAGTGCCACCCCGCGCTCGATCTCCTCCTGGGAGGCGTGCGGGCGCCCGGCCCTGAGGACCGCCTCGGCGTACTGAGGGGTCTGCAGGAGTCCGGGCACATAGTGCGGTTCGTAGGCGCGGATGAGCTCGGCCTCGCCCTCCAGGCTGACGAAGGCGCTGAACCACTCGGGCAGCACGTCGCGGAAGCGGTGCCACCATCCGGGGCGGTTGGCTTCCCGCGCAAGGTCGAGGAAGTTGGCGATCTCCGCCGGGTCGGTCACGCCGTACGTCTGCAGCAGCTTCTCGACGTACGGGATGCGCAGACCGACTTCCGCCTTCTCGATGCGGCGGATCGTGGCGTGGGTGACGTCGAGGGCGCCGGCGGCGTCCTCGTAGGAGACGCCGGCTTTCTCGCGGAGGTCCTGGAGGCGCTTGCCGAGTACGACGCGCAGCACAGTGGGTGCACTCGACGATCGCGCTTCGCTCACGAGTAATCCTCCAACCCCACTGATCCACGGGCAGTTTGGCACGGTGTCAGTACGTTGCAAAGCGTGTCGGCGCCGCTTTGCACATTGCAGGTTGCACCTTGCCATGCATTCAGGCAGGCGCGCATAGTAGCGGAGTGGCATCCTCCCATGACGCGTTCCTCTTGGCCGCGCAAGGCGCCGCGGTCGCCGAGGCGCGACGCCGCGTCAGGGCGCGGCTGCGCGACTGGGGGGTCGCCGAGGGGATCTGCGACGACGCGGTCCTGGTGGTCTCCGAACTCTTCACCAACGCTGTCCGTCATTCCGGCGGCGAGAAGGTGGCCTGCGCCGTCCGTGTCGAACGCGGCGTCGTGCGCGTGGAGGTGGCCGACCAGGGCATAGGACTGACGGCCCCTCAGGTAAAGGTCGCTGACGTCGGCGAGGAGTGCGGACGCGGCCTGCTGCTGGTCGGAGCGGTGTCCCGGGCCTGGGGCGTGGTGACCGGCCCGGACGGCACGGGCCGCGTGGTCTGGGCCGAGTTGGGGGCCGCGACGGATCTTCCATAGGATCCGCCAATGATCATACGCAAACGGCTGGCGGCGGGAGTGTGCGCTCTCGCGGCCATGCTGGCCACCGCGCTCTTCCCGGCCGCGGCACCGGCCGCCGCGGACGACGGGCCGGAGACGCCGCGCGAGGCCCCCAAGGTCGAACTCGTCCTCGACGTGAGCGGTTCCATGCGCGCCACCGACATCGACGGCAGATCCCGCATGTCGGCCGCCAAGCAGGCCTTCAACGAGGTCATCGACGCGGTCCCGGAGGAAGTGCAGCTCGGCATCCGCACCCTCGGCGCCAACTACCCCGGCAAGGACAAGAAGGTCGGCTGCAGGGACACCGCGGCCCTCTACCCGGTGGGCTCGGTCGACCGCACGGAGGCCAAGACCGCGGTCGCCACCCTCGCCCCCACCGGCTGGACGCCGATCGGCCCCGCCCTGCAGGCCGCGGGCAAGGACCTCGCGGGCGGCGACGCCACCCGCCGGATCGTCCTCATCACCGACGGCGAGGACACCTGCCAGCCCCTCGACCCCTGCGAGGTGGCGCGCGAACTCGCCGCCGAGGGAACCCACCTGGTGGTCGACACGCTCGGCCTGGTCCCCACGACCAAGATCCGTGAACAGCTCAGCTGCATCGCCGAGGCCACCGGCGGCACCTACACCGCCGTGGACCACGCGGACCAGCTCACCGACCGCATCAAACAGCTCGTCGACCGCGCCGCGGACAACAACGTCGTCGTCACCCCGACGGCCACCGAGGGCGCCGGCACCTGTACCGACGCCCCGCTGCTCGGCGCCGGCATCTACACCGACCGCGAGGAGTTCGCGGAGCACCGCTGGTACCGGGTGAGCGTCACCGACGGCCAGGAGCTTCGCACGTCCGTCAGCGTCGGCGCCGACCGCGCCGTCAACCGCGACTACGGTGTGCTGGTGCGCGCCGTCACCCCCGGCGGCCGCGAACTCGTCCGCGGCACCGACGCGGGCAGCGACCGCACCGACGTCATCTCCGCGGGCCTGCGCTACGCGTGGCCCGAGCGCGACGACGCGGACGCCGCCACGGCGCGCACCGTCTGCCTGGAGATCAGCAACTCCTTCTCCGCACCGGACGCCGTCAAGCGCGCCCCGGGCCTGCCCGTCGAGCTGAGCATCGACCTCGTGTCCTCGCCCGACCAGCCCTCCGACGTCGCCTCCTACGGCCTCGGCCGCGGCTGGTGGCTGCTGGCCGTGCTCGCCGTCACCGGCCTGGTCGCCGGCATCCTGTGGGGCTGGATCTCGCGCTGGCGCCTCGCCGTCTGGAGGACCAACTGATGCGCAGCATACGTACGATCCGTACGGCCGCCGCCGGACTCCTGCTCGGCGGGGCACTGCTCGCGACCGGCGCGGGAACGGCCGTCGCCGACGACGCCACGCCCAGCCCGACCGGATCGGAGTCGTCGGGGACGACGGAGACCACCGCCCAGCCGGGAACGGGCTTCCGCACCGCGGGGCACATCGGTCAGGGCGTGACCTCCACCCCGGTCAGCGCCTCGACGGGCGACTACCTGTACTGGGTCACCCCCGCCAAGGCCGGCCAGATCCTCACGGTCTCCGCGACCGTGCAGCTCCCCGAGTCCGCCTCGCGGCACGGCGGACAGACCTGGCAGCTGGACGTCTACGACGGCATCCGCCGCCACCAGGCCTGCACCGCGGGCAAGCCGACCGTCACCGCGGCCGCGGACGCCGCCACGGTGGAGCTCAGTTGCCGGCTGCGCACCGTCCGCGCGTGGTCGGAGGCCTGGGCCAACGACCCGCTGCCGGGTGCCTACTACATCCGGCTGACCGTGGTCCGCCTCGCCGATCAGGACCTCGGCCTGCCGGTGCAGGTCCAGCTCGGCACCGCCACCAAGGACGCGGGCGGCTCTCAGGCCGTGGACGGCGAACTGGCCGCCCCGCTCACCCCGGTGGCCAAGGCGGGCGCGACGCTCGACCCCAACGCGCAGCCCTCACCGGCCGCGACCGAGGAGAGCCAGGAGGAGGCGGACCCCAGCGCCTCGCCCGTCGCGGCCGGGCTCACCGAGCCCGACGGCGGCTGGGGCGGCGGCTGGTGGTCCGACCGCTGGGTCTGGACCGCCGTGGGCGGTGCGGTCGGCGCCCTCGCGGGTGTGGCCGGGTACAGCATGACCCGTGGGCGGGGACGCCGCCCGGTCGCGTAACCCACGCCGACCGCCGACGCCGACGACGCGCCGGTCACGGGCCCGTGAAGGGGCCCGGGACCGGCGTGTCGTGCGTGCTCAGCGCGCGGCCGCGGCCGTCAGCAGCAGCGCCGTCAGCGGATGCCCGCCGCGCCCGGCCCAGTCGAGCGGCGCGCGTCCCGTGCCGTGGTCCTCGCGCAGGACGGGGTCGGCGCCGTGGGCCAGGAGCAGCCGTACCGTCTCGGTGTGGCCCCAGCAGGCGGCGGCGCACAACGGTGTGCCCTCGTCGCCGTGGCCGCTCTCGGTGTCGGGCCGGGCTCCGGCCGTCAGCAGCAGCGCCGTTACGTCCGCCGCGCCCTGGACCGCCGCCGCGTACAGGGGCGTCGTGCCGTCCGCGTCGGGGAGTTCGGGCGAGGCTCCGCGCCGCAGGAGCCGGGCGGCCGTCCCGGCGTCACCCAGCATCGCGGCCGTGACCAAGGCGCGGCTCAGCTTCTTGCGGCGTCTGCGGTTCACGGACGCAGCGTACGAGCGTCCGTTCGTGCCGGGAAGTCATCCCCCGTCCGCCTCAAGGCGCCGGGTCCCGGTCCGCGCCGTCCTCCGCGGTCAACAGGACGTCGTCGGCGGGGACTTCCCGGCCCAGGACGGACACCGCCTCCACGGCGCGTTCGGCGGTCTCCGTGGCGCGGGGGGAGAGGCACGCGCGGGCCAGGCGGGCGGCGCGGGCGGCGAGGGCGCGGGCGCCGTCGGGGTCGCCGGACAGGACTCGGGCGAGGGCGGCGTGGGCGGTGTGGAGGGCCAGGTCGCGGCGGTGGGACGGGGGCAGGAGCGGCAGGGCCTTGTCCAGGGTGCGGGCGGCCTCGCCGGGGTGGCCGAGGTCGAGCAGCGCGAGGCCGCTGTGGGCGAGGAGTCGGGCCTCGGCGTCGTCCCGGGCCGGGTCGAGCAGGCTTGCGGCCTCCTCCAGGGCGCGGCGGGCGGCCGGTTCCTCGCCCAGGCCCGCGTGGGCGCGGGCGCGGCACATGGCGAGCGTCGCGCGGACGGCGGGCGGAAGGGCGGCGGGCGCGTTCTCGGCGGCCGTCACGCCCGCGAGCGCGTCGTCGTGGCGCCCGTTGAGCACCGCCTGAAGGCTCAGTTCGCCCCACAGGCGGGCCGCCTGGGTGCTGTCGCCCGACGCGTGCGCGAGCCGCAGCCCGGTGAGGAAGTACCGCTGGGCGGCGCCGTGCCGGCCCGTGTCGACGGCGGCGCGGCCGCCCAGCCGGGTCAGTGCGGCGGCCGTCCGCAGCAGCCGGACGTCGTCGGCGGCCGCGAACGGCCCCCGCCGGATCAGTTCCAGGGCGATGCGCAGGTCGGCCTCGACGCGGTGCCGTACCGCTCCGCCGCCGAGCCGGTCGTCGAGCCGGCGCAGCCCGTGCAGTCCCCACTCCAGCCAGGCCGTGGTCTCCACGTCGAAGTCGTCTCCGTTCGCGGCCGGTCCGGACGCGTCGGGATCACCCGCGGGCGCCGCACGGGACCACTCCGCGATCGCGACGCGGAACTCCGGCCCCTCCACGACCGGGTAGCCCCGCGGGTCGCGCCCCCCGCTGTCGAGCAGCACCTCCAGCGCGCCGAGGGCGCCCGCTCGGTCCCAGCCCAGTCCGTCCGGCAGACCCGCCGGCGCCGGCAGCCAGCCGGGCCACGGCCGCGCGTCCACGTCCCGCAGGGGCACGCCGAGCGCGCGGGCGAGGGCGCGCTGGCTGTCCCGTTCGGGCACAACGCCCCAGTGCTCCCAGCGCCAGACCTTCTCCCGTCGCGCCGCCATGGGCACGCCGAGGGCGCGCGCGTTCTCCGCGACGACCCGGGCGAGGTCCTGGTAGCTCCAGCCATGGCTCCGCCTGACGTACGCCAGGGGATGCGACGGCGCGGGCGCGGTCTCGTCCGCCACCGAATGACTCCTTCGTTCCCGCTTCGTACGTTCGAATATCAGGCGTACGCCACCTTGCGCAGCCGTTCCCGCCGAACCTGTCCGTTCCGTGCCCTGATGCCCCGTTGGCTGTGGTGACAGGCGTTCGGCCGGGGGCGCGTGGGACTACATCGAGACAACGGGACCGCTCTTGAAGCGGACCTGTCTGTACCGGTTGGCTGTGCGTGATCAGCTGATCACCGGACGCCGAAGGGGAAGTCCCGACCCGGGCCGGAACATGACGTGCGCGCCGTGGAGGCACCCCGAGGATGACTCCTCCACCCCCGTTCGGATTCCGCTCCCGCGACGAACTGCGGTTCGACCCCGCCCTGGACGACGAACCGTTGGCGGCTGCCCGCGCCGCCTTCGCCCAGGGCCGCTGGTCCGCGGCCCGCACCCTGCTCGCCGAGACCGGGGACGCCTGGGACCGGCGCGGACACCGTGTGGTCGTGCTCGGCGAGGGCCGCGCGAGCGGCACATGGGCCCGCGAGTGGCAGCTCGCCGAACCGGACAGCCCCGACGCGGCCGCCCTGCTCGGCTGCGCCCTGGTCTTCCGCGCCGTCGCCGGCAAGGAGAGCCCCGAGAGCGCCCGCGAGGCCTGCCTGGCCGCCGCCGCGCTGGCCCCCGCCGATCCGACGCCCTGGCTGTGCCTGCTGATCCTGGCCCGCCACACCGGCACCGACGACGACCGCATGCGCGCCTTCGACCAGGTGCGCGGCCGTCACCGGGACCACCACCACGGCCACCAGCTGATGGCCGCCTGCCTGGCCGAGCGCCCCCTGTCCCCGGACGACGGCAGCCACTTCCACGAGGTGTACGAGTTCGCCGAGTGGGCCGCGGGCGACGCGCCCGAAGGATCCCCGCTGGCCGTGCTGCCGGTCGTCGCCCACGCCGAGCTCTACCGCGTGCAGGCGGCCGCGGGCGCCGAGCCCGAGGACCTGGCGGCCTCCGAGCACTGGCGCGGCTGGCGCGCCCGGCAGGCCCTCAAGCGGGCCTTCGACTGGTGGCTGGAGTGGGACGACCGCGACCATCCACGGCTCTACCTCGACCTCAACTTCCTTGTGCACGCCCAGTACCTGCAGGGCCGCAACGCCGAGGCGGCGGCCCTGTTCAACCGCATCGGCGGTTACGCCACCCGCATCCCGTGGGCGTACCCCGACCGCGACCCCAAGAAGGCCTTCCGCGCCGCGCGCGAGGCCGTGCTCGGCCCCGGATCCCCGTAGGGACCCCCATCGACGCACAGCACATCCCGTCATCCACAAGGAAAGGACCCGCCATGTTGAGGGGCAATACCGGGATCAGCACGTTCAAGGGCGAGGAGAGAGCCCTGCGGGCCGACCGGCTCGGCCTGCCCGGCCTGCTGCTGTCCGTGGTCGCCGCCAATGCCCCGCTGATGGTCGTCGCGGGCGTCATGCCCACCGCGTACGGCGTCATGGGCATCGTCGGGCAGCCGCTGCTGTTCGTGATCCTCGGTGTGGTGCTTGTCCTCTTCACCGTCGGATACGCCGAGATGAGCCGCCACGTGCACAACGCGGGCGCCTTCTACGCGTACATCGCGCGCGGCCTCGGCGGCACCGCCGGCGCCGGTGCGTCGATCGTGGCGCTCGTGTCCTACAGCGCGCTCCAGTTCGGCGTCTACGGCCTCTTCGGCTTCGAGATCTCCGGACTGTTCGAGACCTACCTCGACACCACGATCGCCTGGTGGATCCCGGCGCTCCTCGGGGTCCTCGTCGTCGGCGCGCTCGGCTGGCTGAAGATCGACCTCAACGCCAAGGTCCTGGGCGTCCTCCTGCTCATCGAGATCACGCTCGTCGTCGTTTTCGACATCGCCGCCATCGGCCATCCCTCCGCCAAGGAAGGGCTGTCGCTGCACGCGTTCGACCCGGGCACCCTCAGCGGCGCGGGACTCGGCACCGCGCTGTGCCTGTGCATCGCCGCGTTCGTCGGCTTCGAGCAGCCCCCGGTGTACGCGGAGGAGACCAGCCGGCCGCAGGTGCTCGTCGCCCGCGTGACCTTCCTCGCCGTCAGCTTCGTCGCGGTCTTCTTCGCCATCAGCTCCTGGGCGCTGAGCGTGGCCGCCGGCCCGTCGCAGATCGTCGGCCAGTCGCAGAAGCAGGGCCCTGGGCTGCTGTTCGGGCTCAGTGAGTCGATCATCGGCGCGACCTTCACCGACGTCCTCCACGTCCTGTACGTGACCGGCATGTTCGCCTGCCTGCTCAGCTTCCACAACGTCGTCGCCCGCTACGCCTTCGCCATGGGCCGCGAGGGCCTGCTGCCCGCGGCCTTCGGCCGCACGAACCCCAAGAGCGGTGCGCCCGCCCACGGTTCGCTGCTGCAGACCGTCATCTCCGTCGTCGCCGTTGTCGGCTTCGCCGTCGCCGACGGCAGCGCCGCCGCCGACCACGACCCGACCGCGCCCGTGCTCAAGCTCTTCACCTGGGGCGGCAACGTCGGCGCGCTGGGCATCATCGTGCTGCTGGCCACCACGGCCTTCGCCGTCATCGGCTACTTCGTCCGGCGCGACGCGCTGCGCACCCAGGCGCCGAGGATCGCCGCCTCCGCGCTGGCGGGCGTGGCACTGGTCGTCATCGCGGTGTACGCCGTCAAGGACTTCGACGTCCTGGTCGCCGGCGCCGGCTCCGCGGTCTCCTGGATCCTGCCCGGGATCATCGGGGTCACCGTCGTCGGCGGCCTCGTCTACGGACTGGTCCTGCGCAGCACGCGTCCCGAGCTGCACGCCCGTATCGGCCTGGGCAACGAGGCGTTCCGCATCGAGCAGGCCCGCGAGAGCGCGGCCGGCCCGGGACAGACGGAGCCCGCCGCCTCCTGACGCCGCCCGGCCCGCCGCACCCCGGCAGGGGAGCGGCGGGCCGGATGCATGTCCGCACCGTCCCGTAGCGCAACGACCCACGTACACCGGAGAGTTGTCCCATGTCCTCCTGCTGCCACACCGACGCCGGCACCTCTCCCGCCGCGCCGCACCCCCTCGATCCGCTGACCGCGGACGAGATCGCCGCCGCCCGCCGCATCCTCACCGAGGAGGGCCTGGTCGGCGACGCGACCCGCTTCCCCCTGGTGCTGCTCAACGAGCCCGACCGGCACACCGCGGACGCCCACCGCGACGGCGACCCCGTCGTCCGCCGTCTGCGCGTCACGCTGCTGGACTCCGCGACCGGCGCCGCCGCCGAGGTCCTGGTGGACGTCACCGCGGGCGCCGTCGTCGCCCACCGCGCGCTCGACACCGCGCAGGAGGGCCAGCCGCCCGTCACCTTCGAGGAGTACGAGATCGTCGAGCAGGTCGTCAAGGCCGACCCGGGCTGGCGCAAGGCCATGGCCGAGCGCGGCGTCACCGACCTGGACCTGGCCATCGCCGCCCCGCTCGGCGCCGGCCCGCTCCGCTTCGAGGACCGGCCCGGCGCCCGCCTCATGCGCTCGCTGACCTGGCTGCGCTGCGACGCCACCGACAGCCCCTGGGCGCACCCGGTGGCCGGGCTCGTCGCCGACGTGGACGTGATCGAGCGCAAGGTCGTCCGCCTCATCGACACCGGCGCCGTCCCCGTCCCGTCCGAATGCGGCCGCTACGAGGCCGAGTTCAACGGCCCCGCCCGCACGGACCTGCGCCCCCTGGAGATCACCCAGCCCGAGGGGCCGTCCTTCACCCTCACCGGCCGGCTGATGACCTGGCAGAAGTGGCGCTTCCGCATCGACTTCAACAGCCGCGAGGGCCTGGTCCTGCACCAGATCGGCTACGAGGACGGCGACCGCGTCCGCCCCGTGCTGCACCGCGCCTCGCTCGCCGAAATGGCCGTCGCCTACGCCGAGCCCGGCGACGACCGCAATTGGGTCGCCTTCCTCGACGCGGGCGAGTACCAGCTCGGCCGCAACGCCAACGCCCTGACACTGGGCTGCGACTGCCTCGGCGAGATCGCCTACCTCGACGCCGTGCTCTGCGACGACCTGGGCAACCCGGAGACGCTGCCGAACGCGATCTGCATCCACGAGGAGGACTACGGCCTGCTGTGGAAGCACACCGACATCTTCAACGGCATGGCCGCCGACAGCCGCCGCTCCCGCCGCCTGGTCGTCTCCTACATCGCCACCGTGGGCAACTACGACTACGGCTTCTACTGGTACTTCTACCAGGACGGCACGATCGGCTTCGAGGCCAAGTCCACCGGCATCGTGCAGACCTCCGCCGTCGTGCCGGGCACCGCCGACGCCGTCGGCACGGAGCTCGCCCCGGGCCTGCTGGCCCCGTTCCACCAGCACATGTTCTGCGTCCGGCTGGACGCGGCGGTCGACGGGCACGCCAACACCGTCGAGGAGGTGGACGTCGTCCCCGTCCCGCACGGCCCGGACAACCCCAACGGCAATGTCTTCACCACCCGGGTGACCGCGCTCGCGGACAGTGCCGAGGGCGGCCGCCTCGCCGACCCGCTCGCCGGCCGGCGCTGGCGGATCACCAACCCCGGCTCGCTCAACCGCATGGGCAAGCCGGTCGCGTACACCCTCGTCCCGCAGCCCGGCCCGGTGCTGCTGGCCCAGCCGGACTCCGCCGTCGCCCGGCGTGCGGCCTACGGCACCAAGCACGTGTGGGTGACCCGCCACCGTCCCGAACGGCGCTTCCCCGCGGGCGACTACCCCAACCAGAACGCGGGCGGCGCCGGGCTGCCCCGGTGGACCGAGCCCGGCGAGTCGCTGGAGAACACCGAGCTGACCGTCTGGCACACCTTCGGCCCCACCCACCTGCCCCGGCTGGAGGAGTGGCCCGTCATGCCGGTCGACCACAGCGGCTTCACGCTCAAGCCCACCGGCTTCTTCGACCGCAACCCCTCGCTCGACCTCCCCAAGGAGACGCCGGGCGGCGAAGGGGCGCACTGCCACGCCGAGTAGGCGGGTTCGGCCCCGCGGTCCGTGCGGACCGCGGGGCCTGCCGGTCAGGGGCGGCGGACCGGGACGTTGTCGTGGACCCGCTTGGGGTCGGTGACGGCGACCGGCTCGAGGATCTCCTCGATCCGCGCCATCAGCTCCTTCTCCAGGACGACACCCGACGCCTTGACGTTCTCCGCGACCTGCTCCGGGCGGGAGGCGCCGACGATGGCGGCGGAGACATTGGAGTTCTGGAGCACCCAGGCGACCGCCAACTGGGCCAGGGAGAGCCCGGCCTCGGCGGCCAGCGGCTGGAGCCGCTGGACGGCCTCCAGCACCTCGTCGCGCATCCACCGCGCGATCATGTTGGCGCCGCCCTTGTCGTCGGTGGCCCGCGAGCCCTCCGGCGGCTGCTGGCCGGGCGCGTACTTGCCGGTCAGCACACCCTGCGCGATCGGCGAGAAGACGACCTGCCCGATGCCCAGTTCGGCGCAGGTGGGAACGACCTCGCCCTCGATGACCCGCCACAGGGCGTTGTACTGCGGCTGGTTGGAGACCAGGGAGATGCGCAGCTCGCGCGCCAGCGCGTGGGCGCGGCGGATCTGCTCCGCCGGCCACTCGGAGACGCCGATGTACAGGGCCTTGCCGGAGTGGACGACGTCGGCGAACGCCTCCATCGTCTCCTCCAGCGGCGTCTCCACGTCGTAGCGGTGGGCCTGGTACAGGTCGACGTAGTCGGTCTGCAGGCGGCGCAGCGAGCCGGCGATCGACTCCATGATGTGCTTGCGCGACAGGCCGCGGTCGTTGCGGCCGCTGCCGGTGGGCCAGTAGACCTTGGTGAGGATCTCGATGCCCTCGCGGCGCTCGCCCTTCAGCGCCTCGCCGAGCACCGACTCGGCCCGCGTCCCCGCGTAGACGTCGGCGGTGTCGAAGGTGGTGATGCCGGCGTCCAGGGCGGCCTGCACACACGCGGTGGCGGCGTCGGCCTCCACCTGGGAACCGTGGGTGAGCCAGTTCCCGTAGGCGATCTCGCTGATGAGCAGACCGCTGCGGCCGAGATGGCGGTATTCCATGGGAGCGAAGCCTCCGTTGGCGGGTACGGGATGCGGAAAGTGTCAGTGCTGATAATGCTCTCCGATCATTACATGCCTGCCCCTGCCGCCCGTGAGCGGTCCCGGAGTTCGTGCCGCGACCGCGGTGCGCCGGCGCCGCACCCGCCTCAGCGGAAGTCCGGGGTCCACAGCCGCACCGCCGCGAACTCCGCGCCGGGGCGGGTGCGGGAGTACGCCGTGCTGCCGTCGGCCTCCAGGAACTCGACCGTCGGGCCGCCCGCGTCGCGCGGCCCGGAAACCCGGCCGCGGGCGCGGATCCGGGTGCCGGAGGGCTGGCTGAGGTAGGCGCGGACGTCGCAGGCGCCGTCCACCTGCCGGTACTTGCGGGACTCGGCGTCGAGCCGGTAGGCGCCGTTGGTGTCGGTGAACCAGAGCGCGCCCGGCTCCCCGTACACCGGTTGCAGATCCACGCCCTGCCCCTCGAAGTGGATCACGCTGTGCTCGGTCAGCATGGTCGCCGGGCCCCTGCCGGACAGCGCGTAGCGCACCAGCCGCTCCTCGCCGATCGCCCACAACGCCGCGCGCTCCGGGTCGTAGAGCACGCCGTGCGCCCGGGGCAGCGGGAGCGTGAGGAAGGGGCCGGACTGCTCGGTGTCCGTGTACAGCCGCAGCCGCCCGGGCGCCGCGGAGGCCACCGCGATCACCCCGCCCGGGATGCGCTCGATGGCGCGCGGGGTGTCGGCCGGCGTGATGGTCTGCCAGACGATCGCCCCGGTGTCCTCGCGGACCATCGCGGCACGCCCGCCGAGTGCGGTGACCAGCACGACCCGCCCGTACGCCTGGGTTCTGCGCAGGCGTACGTCCGACAGGTGCTGCCAGCTGGTGCCCGTCCCGCCCGGAGCCCTCCAGCGCCAGGCGACCGAGGCGTCCTGCGACCAGTCGGCGGCGCCGGGGTGGAAGACGAGGACGTCGTTCCCGGTCTGCTCCGTGGTGGCGATGGGATGGCCTGTGCGCGCGGCGTACCGCGTCATGTCCTGCCCCCGTGTCGTTGAGACGCCAACGAATAACCGGAGGATAGTCACGCGGCGCACTGCCACGATGGGCCCTGTGACCGTACCGCGACAGAACATCCACGCTTCGCCCGTATGGGAGATATCGCCGCTCTCCGTTGACGACCCGGTGTCGAGGGACCTGCTGTGGCGCTACTACGACGACATCGTCAGCCGCTACTACGGCAGGCCGATGACCCGGAAGGAGATCGACGACCTCCTCGCCGAGGACACCAGCGACGACCTCGCCGGCCCCACCGGCGCGTTCTTCGTCGGGCGGTACGGCGGGACCCCTTCCGGCTGCGCGGGCGTGCGGCTGCTGGCCCCCGGCGTCGCCGAACTGCGCCGGGTCTGGGTCGTTCCCGCCGCCCGCCGCACCGGAGGTGCCGCGCTGCTGGTCGCGGCGGTGGAACGAGCGGCCGCGGAGCACCTGGGCGCCCGCGTCGTCCGGCTCGACACCCGTCCCGACCTGGTGGAGGCCAGGGCGCTGTACGCCCGGCTCGGGTACCGCGAGATCGACGACTACAACGGTGACCGCTACGCCGGCCACTGGTTCGAGAAGCCGCTGGCCCAGGACTCCGGCGCGGCTTCGCCCCCAGGCTCGCGGCACGGGGGCCGGGCTCCGCAATAATGCAGCGGTAGTCCAGCCAGAAAGCAGGTCGCACATCGTGACGACAACGGTCTCGGTCGAGCGCAGGATCGCCGAGGAGCTCGGCGTACGGGAAGGGCAGGTCCAGGCGGCCGTCGATCTCCTCGACGGCGGCGCGACCGTGCCGTTCGTGGCCCGGTACCGCAAGGAGGCGACGGGCGCCCTCGACGACGCCCAGCTGCGCACGCTCGAGGAGCGGCTGCGCTACCTGCGGGAGCTCGACGAGCGGCGGGCCGCGATCCTGGAGTCCATCGAGTCCCAGGGCAAGCTCGACGACGCCCTCAAGGCGCAGATCCTCGCCGCCGACTCCAAGGCGCGCCTGGAGGACATCTACCTGCCCTTCAAGCCCAAGCGCCGCACCAAGGCGCAGATCGCCCGCGAGGCCGGTCTCGAACCGCTCGCCGACCGGCTGCTGGAGAACCCCGGGCTCGACCCGCAGCAGGAGGCGGCCGGCTTCGTCGACGCCGACAAGGGTGTGGCGGACACGGCGGCCGCCCTGGAGGGCGCCCGCGCGATCCTGACCGAGCGGTTCTCCGAGGACGCCGACCTCGTCGGCGAGCTGCGCACCCGCATGTGGGAGCGCGGCCGGCTGGTCTCCCATGTGCGCGAGGGCAAGGAGGAGGCCGGCGCGAAGTTCGCCGACTACTTCGACTTCGCCGAGCCGTTCGGGAAGCTTCCCTCGCACCGTGTGCTCGCCATGTTCCGCGGCGAGAAGGAGGAGGTCCTCGACCTCACCCTGGAGCCCGAGGAGCCGGTCGAGGACGGACCGTCCAGCTTCGAGCGCAAGATCGCCCACCACTTCGGTGTCACCGACCGCGGCCGCCCCGCCGACAAGTGGCTGGCCGACACGGTGCGCTGGGCCTGGCGCACGCGCTTCCTCGTCCGCCTCGGCCTCGACCTGCGCGTGCAACTGCGCCAGGACGCCGAGGACGAGGCGGTCCGGGTCTTCGCCGCCAACCTGCGCGACCTGCTGCTCGCCGCCCCGGCCGGCACGCGCGCCACGATGGGCCTGGACCCCGGCTTCCGCACCGGCGTGAAGGTCGCGGTCGTCGACGCCACCGGCAAGGTCGTCGCCACCGACACGATCTTCCCGCACGTGCCCCGCAACCAGTGGGACGCCTCCATCGCCACGCTTGCCAAGCTGGCGGCGGCGCACAAGGTCGACCTCGTCGCGATCGGCAACGGCACCGCGTCCCGCGAGACCGACAAGCTCGCCGGCGACCTGATCAAGCGGCACCCGGAGCTGAAGCTGACCAAGGCCGTCGTCTCGGAGGCCGGTGCCTCGGTCTACTCCGCCTCGGCCTACGCCTCCGCCGAACTGCCGGACATGGACGTCTCGCTGCGCGGCGCGGTCTCCATCGCCCGCCGCCTCCAGGACCCGCTGGCGGAGCTCGTGAAGATCGACCCCAAGTCGATCGGCGTCGGCCAGTACCAGCACGACTTGTCCGAGCTGAAGCTGTCGCGTTCGCTCGACGCCGTCGTCGAGGACTGCGTGAACGGTGTCGGCGTCGACGTCAACACCGCCTCGGTGCCGCTGCTGCGCCGCGTGTCCGGCATCACCGAGGGCCTGGCCGCCAACATCGTCGCGCACCGCGACACCAACGGCCCCTTCCGCAAGCGCACGGCGCTCAAGGAAGTCGCCCGGCTCGGCCCCAAGGCGTACGAGCAGTGCGCGGGCTTCCTGCGCATCCCGGGCGGCGACGACCCGCTCGACGCCTCCAGTGTGCACCCCGAGTCGTACCCGGTGGTCCGCCGGATGAGCACCGCTGCCGGCACCGGCATCGAGGCGCTCATCGGCAACAGCGCCGTCCTGCGCGGGCTCAAAGCCGACACGTTCGTGGACGACACCTTCGGTCTGCCGACGATCACCGACATCCTTGCCGAGCTGGAGAAGCCGGGCCGCGACCCCCGTCCGGCCTTCAAGACCGCCGAGTTCAAGGAGGGCGTGGAGGAACTCAAGCACCTTGAGCCCGGCATGCTCCTGGAGGGCGTCGTCACCAATGTCGCCGCTTTCGGTGCCTTTGTGGACGTCGGCGTCCACCAGGACGGTCTCGTCCACGTCTCCGCGATGTCGAAGACCTTCGTCAGCGACCCGCGCGACGTCGTGAAGCCGGGCGACATCGTCCGCGTCAAGGTGCTCGACGTCGACATCCCGCGCAAGCGCATCTCGCTGACGCTCCGGCTCGACGACGAGGCGGCCGCGGCGGCGGGCGGCGGTGCCGGAGCCGGCAGCGCCAAGGGCAACGTCGGCGGTGGACGCGGTGAACGGGGTCCGCGTCCCGAGCGGCGCGGCGGTGCGCCCCGTCAGTCGCGCGGCGGCGGCGACCGTCCCGCGCCCTCCGGGGCCATGGCGGACGCCCTGCGCCGCGCCGGCCTGGACAAGGGCCTGGGCGGCGGCGGGAACGGCCGCCGCGGCTGACGCCCAGGACGACGGGGAGGACGGGACCCGTCCCGTCCTCCCGGCGCGCGGGCGTCCGGCGACGGCTCAGCGGCAGACCGCGCCCGCGGGCGGCAAGGTGCCCCGCAGCAGGAAGCGGTCGACGGCCCTGTCGACGCAGGCGTTCCCCCGGTGGTAGCCGGTGTGGCCGTCGCCGACGCGCGTGAGCAGCCGCCCGGACTCCAACTGCCCCGCCAGTGCCACGGCCTGCGGGTACGGGGTGGCGGGGTCTCGGGTCGTGCCGATCACCAGGATCGGCGCGGCGCCCCGTGCGCGGATGGCGCGTGCGGGCTGGCTCGAAGGGACCGGCCAGTGCGTGCACATCACCAGGGTGTCGGCGAAGGCCCGGCCGAACTGGGGTGAGGCGCTGAGGAACCGGGGCAGCTCGGCCGTCGCCCTGACGGCACTGAGCCGCGGCCCGATCGTGGAGCTCAGGCAACTGACCGCGGTCTGCGCCTGGTCGCCCTCCCTGGTCGTCTCCTGGCCCGCGGCGATGATTTCCTGGAGGTCGTGGGTGTCGCCCGTCCGCAACCCGCGCAGGGCGTCCCGGAGCCGTCCCCACGCGGGAAAGCGGAGGCCGTCCACGACCGCCGAGGTCAGGTCGTCCCCGGTGACCTCGTCGTCCTTGCCCTGCCGGAGCGGCGCGCGGTCGAGGGCGGCCCGCAGGGTGTCCAGCGCGCGGGCGGCCCCCGGCAGGCTGCGGCCGACCGGGCAGTCGGGGCGGCTCGCGCAGTCGGCGGCGAAGGCCTCCCAGGCGACCTGGTAGCCGCGCGCCTGGTGCAGCGTGGTGCCGAACGCGTCGAGGGCGGGGTCGAGGGCGCCGTCCAGCACCACGCGGCCGACCCGTGAGGGGAACAACTCGGCATAGGTCGCGCCCAGGTAGGTGCCGTAGGAGAAGCCCGCATAGTGCAGCCGGCGGTCGCCGAGGAGCGAGCGCAACATGTCCATGTCCCGCGCGGCGTCGGGTGTCCCGACGTACGGGAGCAGCCCGCCGGCGTGCCGCTCGCAGTCCCCGGCGGTCTTTTGGAACATGGTGTCCCACGCGTTGATCTCCGCCCGGTCGGGCGTGGGCGGCACGGGGGACTGCATGAAGGAGACCGGCCGGCCCCTGCCGCAGTCGACCAGCGTGCTGTGGCCGACTCCTCTGGGGTCCATCGCGACGAGGTCGTAGGCGCCGCGCACCGAGGAGGAGTAGACCTTGGCGGCCTTCCACAGGTAGTCCATCGCGGACGCGCCGGGGCCGCCGGGATTGAGCTGGAGGGAGCCGAGCCGCCCGCCGCCGGTGGACCTCTTGCGGGTCGCCGACACCAGGATGTCGCCGGCCTCGGGATGGGCGTAGTCCAAGGGCACGCGCATGGTGGTGCACTGGAACCCGTCGGCCTGGTCGCAGGACCGCCACGCCAGCCTCTGCCCGTAGTAGGGACGCAACCGCGGTGCCACGGCGGCCGTGTCGTCCGTCACCAGGGCGCTGCCGGTCGGCGCGGGGCGCGGTGCGGAGGAGGTGCGGGCAGGGGCGGCACAAGCGGTCAGCAGCACAGTGCAGGCGCCCAGCGCCGCGAGCAGGCGCCGCGGCGTGCGGCGGGAGGCGGTGCCGGAAGGAAGGCCGGCGCCGGGGCCGGACAGGGGGCCGGTGGTGCGGGCAGCGGTCATTGCCGGCGTTCCTTTCGCGCCCCGGCGGTCCCCGGGGCCAATCGGGATTCGGCTGCGGTCCCCGGGGCGTGTGCCACCCGTCGAGCCGTGGTCCGGGTCCGCTGCGAGGGATGGCTTCGCGGTCCACCCGTCGACCCGGCTGCGTGACCAGCTCATCACGTGGTGTGTTCGCCGGACAGTTCGGCTACGCCGAAGGTGTGAACCGGACCGGGTGCCACGGCTGTCCCGCAGGGGTTTGCCGGCCGCGCCCGGCGTGGCGGGCGCCTGCCAAGATCCATGGCGCGGGCGAGAGTTGGCCGGGAACCTGCTGTTGGCATGCTACGGCCAAACGTTAGCGTCCGCGGGTGCCCTCGCTGCCGCGCATCCTCCGCCCCCGCGCGCTGTCCGTCGTCGCGACGGTCGTCGCCGCCCTCGCCGCCGTCCTCCTCCCCGTGACGACCGCGCACGCCGCCTCCGGCGGCACTGTGCGGGACGGCCTCAGCCGGCCCGACTACTCCTACGCCGACGCCATCCGCGAGGCGGTGTGGGTCGACACGGGACGCGACAGCGACGGCGACGGCCGCACCGACCGGGTCGCCGCGGACATCGTGCGGCCCCGGGAGGCCGCCGCCGCGGGCCGCAAAGTACCGGTGATCATGGACGCGAGCCCGTACTACTCCTGCTGCGGGCGCGGCAACGAGAGCCAGACCAAGACCTACGACGCCCAAGGGCGCATGGTCCAGGCGCCGTTGTTCTACGACAACTACTTCGTGCCGCGCGGCTACGCGGTCGTCCTGGTCGACCTCGCCGGGACGAACCGCTCCGACGGCTGCGTGGACGTCGGCGGCCCCTCGGACATCGGCTCCGCCAAGGCCGTCGTCGACTGGCTCGGCGGCCGCGCCACCGCGTACACCTCGCGCACCGGCACCGGCACCGCCGCCGCGCGCTGGTCGACCGGCGACGTCGGCATGATCGGCAAGAGCTGGGACGGCACCATCGCCAACGGCGTCGCCGCGACCGGGGTGAAGGGGCTGCGGACCATCGTCCCGATCAGCGCCATCAGCTCCTGGTACGACTACTACTTCCAGCAGGGCGCCGCCCTGTACGACTCCGGCCCCGACTGGCTGTCGGACTACGTCGAGAGCCCCGGCGCCCGCGCCCGCTGCGCCACCGTGCAGCAGCGGATCGTGGACGGCGCGCCCCGCACCGGCGACTGGACCGGCTTCTGGAGCGAACGCGACTACACCCGGCACGCCGGCAAGGTCCGCGCCAGCGTCCTAGCCGTCCACGGCATGCAGGACCTCAACGTCCGCACCAAGCACTTCGGTCAGTGGTGGCAGGCCCTGGCGGCCCACGGGGTGGAGCGCAAGGTGTGGCTGTCGCAGACCGGCCACGTCGACCCGTTCGACTACCGCCGCGACGCCTGGGTCGCGACGCTGCACCGCTGGTTCGACCACTACCTGCTGGGCGTCCGCAACGGCATCGACCACGAGCCCGCCGCCGACATCGAACGCGCCCCCGGCCACTGGACGACCGACCGTGCCTGGCCGCCGGCCGGTACCGCGCGGACCCGGCTGAGCCTGCGCCCCGGAGCCACGCCCGGGCTCGGGGTCCTCGGCCGCACACCGGCCGCGCCGGGCAGCACCGAGGTCTTCACCGACGCGCCGGGCCGCGGCGAGGAGGACTGGGCCGCCGCCGCGGACACCGCGGGCCCCGACAAGACGGTCTTCAGTACCGGCACCCTCACCGCCCCGCTGCGCCTGTCCGGCAGCGGCACCGTCACCGTGACCGCGTCGGCCTCCACCACGAGCGCGCACCTGTCGGCGGTCGTGGTGGACCTCGGCCCCGCCCGTATCAGGGACTTCCTCGGCCCCAAGGAGGGCATCACCGACCTCACCACCCGCTCCTGCTGGGGCGCGAGCGCCCCCGGTGACAGCGCCTGCTTCTTCGACACCGCGGCGGACGCCGCGGACGTCACCCATACCGTCGTCAGCCGCGGCTGGGCCGACCTTGGGCACGCGGCCTCCGCCCGGCACGGCCGCCCCCTCGTCCCGGGACGCGCCTACACCGCCACCATCACCCTCGCCGCCACCGACCACGTCGTCCCGCCCGGGCACCGGCTCGCGCTGATCGTCGCCGGCACCGACGCCGGCCTCCTGGAGCCGCCCGGCAGCACCCCGGCGGTGACGATCGATCTCGCCCGCTCGTCCGCCCTCCTGCCGCTCGCCGGAACCCTGCCGGGGGCAGCGCATTCCCGGTAGTGACCGGGGCGGGTAGGGTCGGCGGGTCAGCGATAGTTGTACAAGGAAGCAAAAGGCCCCGTGGACAGCACCAAGAACACCGCCGGCACCCCGATAGAGGACGCGGCGCGCGCCGCCGACGACGAGCCCTGCGAACCCGAGCGCCGCACCGGTGTGCGGCGCTGGCTGATGGACACCCGCCCCGTGCGGCACCCCGCCTACCGCCGCCTGTGGACCTCGACCACCGTGACCGCCGTGGGCAGTCAGCTCACCGCGGTCGCCGTGCCCAAGCAGATCTACGACATCACGGGCTCGTCCGCGTGGGTCGGCTACTCCAGCATCGCCGGACTCGTCCCGCTCGTCGTCTTCGCCCTGTGGGGCGGCGCCGTGGCCGACAGCATGGACCGCCGCAAGCTGATGCTCGTGACCAACATCGGCGTCGCCGTCACCTCACTGCTGTTCTGGGTGCAGGCCTTCCTCGGCGCCGGCTCGGTATGGCTGCTCATGCTGCTGCTCGCCGCACAGCAGGCCTGCGCCGGCATGAACGCCCCCGCGCGCAGCGCCGCCGTCGCGCGGCTCGTGCCCCCGCAGGAACTTCCCGCCGCGGTCGCGCTCGGCTCGACCGTCATGCAGACCGGTCTCGTCGTGGGCCCGCTCCTCGCCGGCGCCCTCATCCCCGTCCTCGGACTGTCCACCCTCTACCTCCTCGACGCCGTCGCGCTCACCGCGACCGTCTGGGCGGTCTTCCGGCTGCCCGCCCTGCCCCCGATGGACCAGAGCGGCGCCGCGGTCGCCCGGCGCGGCGGATGGCGCGAGGTCGGGGCCGGCTTCCGCTACATCACCGCCCAGCGCATCCTGCTCCTGTCGTTCGTCGCCGACATCATCGCGATGGTCTTCGGCATGCCGCGCGCCCTGTTCCCGCAGCTCGCCGCCACCACGTACGCGCCCTGGGGAGAAGGGCTGTCCCTCGGCCTGCTCTTCGCGGCGATCCCCATCGGCGCGGTCGCCGGCGGTCTGTTCTCGGGCACCTTCTCGCGGGCCAAACGGCACGGCCTGATGGTCGTCTTCGCCGTCGCCGGCTGGGGCGTGGCGATCGCGGGCCTCGGACTCAGCAGCAGCCTGTGGTGGGCGACGGCGTTCCTGGCGCTCGCCGGCTTCGCCGACATGGTGTCGATGGTCTTCCGCAGCGCGATCCTGCAGTCGGTGGCCACCGACGACATGCGCGGCCGCATGCAGGGCGTCTTCACCGTCGTCGTCGCGGGCGGGCCGCGCGTCGCGGACCTGCTGCACGGCACGGCCGGCTCGGCGCTCGGGACGCGGACGGCGGTCACCGCGGGCGGTGTGCTGGTCGTCGTGGCGATGCTGGGCCTCGCGGCCGCGTTCCCGGTGTTCACCCGCTACCGGGGGGCGTGAGACCCGGAGTTGCCGAGTGCCCCGGTCCCGCTGTGGCGGACCCCGGCGGCGACCCGGCCGCCCGCCCCGTCCGGGTCAGGACCACGGGGGCGGTGCACCACTGCGAGCGTGGTCGGCAGCGTGCCGGTCCCGAGGCTACCGGGTGGCCCCGTGCTATCCGGCGGCGGGACCGGCACGGCACCCGGATGGCGGCGGGATCCGTCAACCGGAGAACTCCCCGCGTACGGCCTCCGTATGAGCGCCGAGGGCCGGCACCTCCCGCATCGGGGCCTCCCTGCCCGCGACGCCCACCGGCGGCAGCAGCCCGCGCAGCGGTCCCACGGGGGAGCCGAACTCCCGCCAGCGCGCGCGTGCCGCGAGCTGCGGATGGCCGGCGAACTCCGGGACCGTGCGCAGCCGGGCATTGGCGATCCCGGCACGGTCCAGCAGCGCCATGGCGCCGTCCGCCGTGTGCCCGGCCAGGCACTTCTCCAGCTCCCCGGTGAGCTCCCCGTCGTGCGCGCTGCGCAGCGGGTTGTCGGCGAAGCGCGGGTCGCGGGTCAGCTCCGGGCGGCGCAGGACCTGTTCGCACAGCGCCACCCACTCCCGGTCGTTCTGGACACTGAGGAAGACCACCGCGCCGTCGCCGCAGCGGTAGGGCCCGTACGGCGAGATCGACGGATGCCGGGCGCCGCTGCGCGCGACCGGCTCGCCGCCGTAGGCCTGCGCGTAGAACGGGTGGCCCATCCACTCGGCGAGCGCGTCGAGCAGGGACACCTCCAGGGCCGTGCCCGCGCCGGTCCGCACCCGCTCGTACAGGGCGGACAGGATCCCCGCGTAGGCGTACATGCCACCGGCGATGTCGGCGACGGAGATGCCCGGCCGCGCGGGGGCCTCCGGGCCGCCGGTGATCGACACCAGCCCCGCCTCGCACTGGACCAGCAGGTCGTACGCCTTCTTGTCGCGGTAGGGCCCGTCCGGCCCGTAGCCGGAGATGTCGCACGTGATGAGCCGGGGGTCACGGGCGCGCAGCGCCTCCGCGGAGAGCCCGAGGCGCCCGGCCGCGCCCGGCGCGAGGTTCTGCACGAAGACGTCCGCGCGGGCGACGATCCGGTCCAGCAGCGCGCGGTCCCCGGGCCGCTTGAGGTCGAGCACGACGCTCTCCTTGCCCCGGTTGCACCACACGAAGTACGCCGACAGGCCCCGGACCGTGCGGTCGTAGTGGCGCGCGAAGTCGCCGCCGGGCCGCTCCACCTTGATGACGCGGGCCCCCAGGTCGGCCAGGTGCCGGGTCGCGTACGGCGCGGCGACGGCCTGCTCCAGGGCCACCACCGTGATGCCCTCCAGAGGCTGCATGCGCGGTTCCTTCCGCGGGCGTTGGGTCGGCAGGGTGAACGCGTGCGTCGATCAGCCTAGTGAGCAGCGGGGTTGCGCGCCCGGCCCGGTAAGGAGGGAGGAGTACCCATCCGGAGGAGCAGCGCATGCCGCACAACGCAGGGCGACCTCCGGGCCTGTTCCGGCCTGCGGGCCGGCCGGTGCTGTTCGTGGCCCTGGCATGCCTGTTGCACGCACTGTGCGTCCTGTGGGGACCGGTTGCCGAACCGCTGCCCGAGCGGACGGCGGCGGTGGCCGCCGTCACCGAGGGCGCGGGCGCGGAGACGCACCACCACCCGGCGCACGTCGCCCGGCGCGCCGCCCCGCACGCCGGCCCCCAGCACCGCGGCGCCGCTGCCCAGAACCACGCCTCGGACGCCGCCCACGACACGGCCGCCGCTGACCCCGTGGCCGCCGCCGTGTCCGGCCCGGCCCGGCACACGTCCCCCGCCGGGCCCCCCGGCCACCTGCACGCCGTCCTGCGCTGCTGACAGCGCCCGGCCGCCCACCGCATCGCCGAGGCACTGCGCCGTGCGGCCCGCCGTCATGCCCCGCACCAGGACGAACACCGCAGGAGAAGCACCATGCCCGTGGACATCTACGCCGCCCTGAGCGCGCTCGTGCGCGCCGAGGCCACCCGCGCCCTCGAACGGCGGGCCGCCGCCTCCGCCGCGGCCCCGGCCCCCGGGGACGCGCCGGAAGGCCCCCGGACGGCCGACGCGGGAGCGCAGCAGCCCCGTGAGGACTCCGCCGTGAAGGACGACTGATCCCGTCCCGGACCCCGTTCGCCTGCCGCACCCGATAGCCGGGTCCGCAGCACCGCCCGGCCGGGCGCCGGCCGGGAACCGCCACGGCGCGTGCCGCGTTTACCCATGTGAGCGCGGCGCGTGCCGCGGACGGAGGCAGGGAAGATGTCCAATCGCGCGAAGTACGTCATCGGCGGCCTCGCGGTCGGCCTCGTGGCGTTCTGGGTCCTTGCGGCGTTCCTCCCCAACTGGATCGCCCTGCTGATCGTCCTCGGCGTCCCCACGGCGGCCTACCTCACCCTCGACCCCTCCCAGCGCCGCCGCCTGCGCCGCGCGGGCCGCAAGCAGATCGGCCGCTAGACCACGCAGCACGGTCGGGCGTACGCCCGGCGAAGGGACGGCATGCGGGCCGAGGACCACACCGGGTGGGGCAGGGACTTCCCGGTCGCGTATCTGCTGGTCAAGGAGGACGAGGACGGCGTCGATCGCCTGTGGGCGCGGTGTGCCGGTGCCGACGGATTCTTCGCCGACCGGGTGGCGCCGCCCCGGGAGATCCTGACGCTGCGGGGGTGCCGTCCCGAGGGCCTGCTGCGTGACGCGATCGAGGAACTGGCCGACGACGGCCACGGCGGGCGGACGTTCGGGGACCTGCTGATCGAGGTCTGGGACGACCGGCGACCGGTCCAGTGGCTGACCCTACGCGACGCCGTGGTCATCGCCCGGCTGCCCTGCAGCACCGGGCCTTCGTCGGTGGACGTCGTTGTCGGGGCCTCGGTCGAGCAGGACCCCGCGGAAAGCCGCGAGGTGCCGAAGTCCCCGCGTTTCGAGCTGTACGCGAAGGGCTCCCTCGGGACCTGCCTCGGTGTGGACGGCCTGTTCGACGAGCGCGACGGTCCCCCGAGCGTGCCGATGCAACTCCTCGGGTGCGAGCCCGCCGAGCCGCTGCTCGCCGTGCTGCGCCGGCCGGAGAAGTGCCGGTGGACGTGGGTCGAGCTCTGGGCGCTGGACCGCACCGGCCGCAGGATGCACCGCCATCCGCTGCCACTGGACGTCGCCGGCACACGGCCGTCGGTCCTGGGCGGCGCCCTCGTCGACATCACGCTGGCCGACGGGGGCACCGACCGTCCTCCGCTGCTCGCGCGCCCGGTGTGGGAGACCTGGTACCGCGGCATGCCGGCAACCCCCAACCCGTGGGCCCGCCACGGCAGCGAGGGCAGGGACGCCTGGCTGCGGCTCACCCTCGGCGGCTACGTCGGCCGGCGCGGGCCGGACCGCTCGGGCGGGGTCCATCACATGGACGGACGGTATGCGACCGACGTTCCCGGGCTGCACTGCGCGATGGCGGAGGCGATCGTCGGACCGGGCCGGTACTACGGCTGGGGAGGAGACGCCTTCGACGACTGCCTGATCGGCGGTTTCGGTGTGAAGCCACCGTTCACGCTGGTCTGGCACGACGCCGCCGGCGCCCGGGAGGCGCTGGCGGACGTCGTGTCCGGCGCAGGGCTCGGCTACTTCGAGGAGATCGTGCGGCTCCTGCACAAGCGCGGGGTGACCGTCGTCCTCGACTGACGCCCCGGCGTCAGGTCACCGAGCCGGCCGCGGCGCCCGTGGCGAGGTCGGGGCCCCAGCGGTCGAGGGCGGCCTGGAGGTCGAGGGGACGGGGGCCGATGACCTCCTGGGTGGTCGGCCAGTCCTCGCGGGGGACGCGCCACATGACCTCGAACTCGTTGCCGTCGGGGTCCTTCGCGTACAGGGACTTGGACACCACGTGGTCGCTGGTGCCGACGAGCGCGCCCCGTTCGGTGAGCGCGCGGGCGGTGTCGGCGAGTTCGCCGAGCGTGCCCACTTCCCAGGCGAGGTGGTAGAGGCCGACCCGGCCCTGCTCGGGGCCCGGCGCGTCCGGGCCGATGGCGAACAGCCCCAGGTCGTGGTCGTTGAGGGTGTCCTTGGCGCTCAGGAAGGCGGCGCGTCCGGGGATCTCCACGTCGACCGTGAAGCCGAACACCTCGCGGTAGAACGCGACGGACCGGGCGACGTCGCGGATGTAGAGCACGGCGTGATTGAGGCGGCGTACAGGCATGGCCCCAGCGTAGGGAAAACTTCTTGAAGTCTCAACAATTGATTCGGCTAGGCTGACGATCGTGCAGCCTGGACGAGGGGAGCGCGTTCCATGACTGTTGCCGCGACCGGCACCGTCGTCTCCGTCAGCCGCGACGAGGGCCACCACTTCAGCAAACCGGCGCACCCGTGCATCCGTCTGCTCGCCGGCCTCGGCGTCGAGGGGGACGCGCATCTCGGAGTGACGGTGCAGCACCGATCGCGGGTGGCGCAGGACCCGACGCAGCCGAACCTGCGTCAGGTCCACCTGATCCACGGCGAACTGCTCGACGAACTGCTCGCGGCGGGATACGAGGTCGCCCCGGGCGAACTCGGCGAGAACGTCACCACCCGCGGCGTGGACCTGCTGGGCCTGCCCGTCGGCACCCGGCTGCGGCTGGGGGCCGAGGCGGTCGTCGAGGTGACCGGGCTGCGCAATCCGTGCCTGCAGATCGACGCGTTCCGCAGCGGGCTGCTCAAGCAGGTCGTCGGCCGCGACGAGCACGGCGCGGTCGTCCGCAAGGGCGGCATCATGGGCGTCGTGCTGACCGGCGGCGAGGTGCGGCCCGGGGACGGTGTCGGTGTCGAACTGCCCCAGGAGCCGCACCGCCGGCTGGAACGGGTCTGATCAGCCGAGCGTGCAGGAGTTGACCACGTCGCCGTCCGCCGGACGCGGGACCGTGCGGTCGCCGGGCGGCGTACGCCCGTGCTCCACCCAGGCCGTCAGCGCGCCCAGCGCCTCCCGGTAGCAGGGCAGGACCGGGCGCAGCCGGTCCGGGTAGGTGTCGTACAGGCCGTCCACGTGGTTGCCGCCCGCCACGCGGTAGTAGCGGTGCAGCCGGCCGCGGCCCGCGCCGTCGACCATGCGGTCGTAGACGTCGGAGTCGGCCGCGATCGGCAGGAGCGAGTCCAGGGTGCCGTGCAGGGTGATCATCGGTTTGCCGATCCGGCCGGTGAGCGCGACCCGGGCGACGGCGCGGTGCACCGAGGCGGGCCGGGCGGCGTAGTCGTAGTCCGCGTCCGAGGCGCAGGGCGCCAGGATCTCGGGGACGGTCGTGCCGGCGCTCGTTCCGGGGCAGGCCGGGTCGTAGGCGGGGTCGAACAGTGCCCGGTAGGTCTTCTGCGTGATTCCCCAGTACGCCTGCTGGTGGTACGGCCACAGGAATTCCGAGCCCGGCGCGAACCCGGCCGCGATGAGGTCCGCGTCGGTCGCCCGGCCCTGGGCGCGGGCCACCGTGACGGGGAGCGAGGTCAGCAGATTGGGTCCGTCCGCCGTCCAGAGGGTGCCCTCCCAGTCCACCCCGCCGTCGTAGAGCGCCGGGTGGTTCTCCAGCTGCCAGCGGGTGAGGTAGCCGCCGTTGGAGATCCCCGTCATGTAGGTGCGACGTGGCGCGTGGCCGTAGCGGCCGGCGACGGCGGCCTTCGCGGCGACGGTGAGCTGGGTCGTCCGCCGGTTCCACTCGGCGATCGCGTCCCCGGGGCGGCTGCCGTCGGTCCAGAAGTCCGGGCCGTTGTTGCCCTTGTCGGTCGCGGCGAAGGCATAGCCCTGCGCGACCGCCCAGTCGGAGATGAGCACGTCCAGCGAGTACTGCTTGCGGGTGCCCGGGGCGCCGGTGACGATCAGGCCGCCGTTCCAGCGGTCCGGCATGCGCAGCACGAACTGCGCGTCGTGGTTCCAGCCGTGCGTGGTGTTGAAGCCGGAGCTGTCCGGGAAGTAGCCGTCGACCTGGACGCCGGGCACACCGGAGGGGCGCACCGTGCCCGCGGCGGACAGCCCCGCCTGGTCGGCCGTGTCGGTGTACGGGGTGCCGGCCAGGCCCGTGGTTGTCAGGTCCGGCAGGCACGCGCGCTGCGCGAGGGCGGCGCCGGGCACCACCACCCGGTCCAGCCGGGCGCAGTGGCCCGCGGTCGCGGTCCGCGCCTCCGCGGGCACCGCGGCGGCACCCAGCACAAGGGCCGCGGCGGCGAGCAGGGGGACGCTCTTCGGGACACCTCTGGTGAGGCCTCTCCAGGGGCGCATGGTGCCTCCAGGGCACGTCGGGGTCGGTTGCCGCCACATCGTGTCCGCCGCCGCGCGCTCGGACCATGGCGCCGCCCCACGTTCGCGGACCCCGGTTCATGGGCCGGGGTGACATGGGTCACGGAGTGTCGCCGTCCCCGGCAGTACCCTTGGCCCATGCTTCTGCTCGTGCGCCGCCGACACGTGGACTTCGTCCGCGTCACGAGCATGTCCTGTCGCCGCAGCGGCTGACCCCCGGCACCTCGCCTTCTTCCCCCCCTCCCTTCACCCGGCCCGCGCCGCCGCCCCAACAGGGCCCCGCGCGGAGCGTCCGGCCGTCGCCGCCGCTGCCGGGACACACCCTGCGGAAAGACACATGACGCTCCAGCTCCCCGTGATCGACCTGTCGGCCGCCGACCGCGGCCCCGAGGCCCGCGCCCGGCTCCACCGAGACCTGCACGCCGCCGCCCACGACGTCGGCTTCTTCCAGCTGACCGGCCACGGCGTCACCGCCGAGGAGACCGCCGGCCTGATGCGCGTGATCCGCGCGTTCTTCGCGCTCCCCGAGGCGGAACGCCTCGCCCTCGGCAACCTCAACTCCCCGCACTTCCGCGGCTACACACGCATCGGCGACGAGCGCACCGGCGGCAGCCAGGACTGGCGCGACCAGCTCGACATCGGCGCCGAGCGGCCCCGGCACGTCCCCGCCGCGGGCGAACCCCCGTACTGGTGGCTCGAAGGCCCCAACCAGTGGCCCGCCGGCCTCCCCGAGCTGCGCGAGCGCTCGCTGCGCTGGATCGACCGGCTCAGCGGTGTCGCGCACCGCCTGCTGCACGAACTGCTGGCCTCCATCGGCGCCCCCGAGGACTTCTACGACGGCGCCTTCGCCGACGAACCGCATCTGCACCTGAAGCTGGTCCGCTACCCCGGCACCGCCCCCACAGGAGACGGCCAGGGCGTCGGCGCGCACAAGGACTACGGTTTCCTGACCCTGCTGCTCCAGGACGAGGTCGGCGGCCTCCAGGTGGAGCGCGCTGACGGCCGCTTCCACGACGTCCCGCCGCTGCCCGGCGCCTTTGTGGTCAATCTCGGCGAGCTCCTGGAGGTCGCCACCGACGGCTGGCTCAAGGCCACCAACCACCGCGTCGTCAGCCCGCCCGGCGCACGCGCGCGCTTCTCCGTCCCCTTCTTCTACAACCCGCGGCTCGACGCACGGATCGCCCCGCTGCCCTTCGCGCACGCCCACCACGCCCCGGGCGCCACCAAGGACCCCGCCAACCCCTTGTTCGCCGAGTACGGACGCAATGAGCTCAAGGGGTGGCTGCGCGCCCATCCCGAGGTCGCCCGGCGTCATCACCCGGAACTCGTCGCGGCCACGAGGGCGGCCGCCCGCTGACCCGGCGGCACCGGCCGACCGCGGTTACCGTGCCTCTATGGGGACGGTTCCCGCCGAGGACGGCACACTGCAGATCTCCCCGCTGCCCGGGTGGCTGCGCCTGCTGCCGGTCGCCCTCCTGGCCGCCCTGATCGTCGCGCAGGGCGTCACACCTGGTGACGTCGAACTGGGCGCGTACTATGCGGCGGTCTCACCGCTGGCCGCCCTCACCTACGGGGTGCTGGGCACGGCGGTCATCGCGGTCGCCGTGGTCGTCGTGATGATGCTCCCCGTTGTCGGCTCGGGCAGTCTCGCCGGCGAGGAAGTGGGCGCCGTTGTGCTGATCGGTGTTCTCAGCGTGGTGATCGCGGCGGTGGGCCAGCGGTCCCGGGGCCGTCTGGTGGAGGCCGGTTCGGTGGCCGAGGCCGCCCAGCACGCGGTACTGGCGCCCGTGCCGCCCCGGGTCGGCGCGGTCCGGTGCGGTGCGCTGTATCGCGCGGCGCAGCGCGGCACCCTGGTGGGCGGCGACCTGTTCGACGTACGGGACGGACCCCACGGCGTGCGGGCGCTGATCGCCGATGTGCAGGGCCACGGTCTCGCCGCGGTGTCGACCGTCGCGTCCCTTCTCGGCGCCTTCCGTGAGGCGGCGCTCGACCAGCCGGATCTGAGAAGCGTCGCCGGACGCCTGGAGCGGCGCCTGCTGCTGGACGCGGACGCCAATGGCGAGCTGTTCGCGACGGCGCTGCTGCTGGAGTTCCCCCAGGGCGGCTCGGTGGTGCGGGTGGCCTGTCACGGGCACCCGCCGGCCCTGCTGCTGCGCGACGGCGCGGTGCTGGAGCTGGCGGCCGACCCCGCGCCGCCGCTGGGCACCGGACTGCCGGGCCTGCCGCTGCCGGTGATCGCGGAAGTGGAGTTGCTGCGGGGCGACATGATCCTGGCCTACACCGACGGCGTGACGGAGGCCAGGAACGCGTCCGGGGTCTTCTATCCGCTCGCCGGCCGGCTGGCCGTGCTGCTGGCCCGGGCCGCGAACCCCTCGCCGCGCGAGGTGGTCGACGCGGTCTGGGAGGACCTGAGCCGGTACGCGGGCGCGGTCGGTGACGACGTCGCGCTGCTGGCGCTGACGTCCGCACGGCTCCGGCCGGAGAAGTGACGACGGGGCGGCTCCGGCCCCCGTTCTCGCCCGTCAGCCCTTGCGCGCCTGCGGCCGCCCCTGCAGCCGGGCGGCCTCGGCGCGGATGGCGGGCAGGGCGGCGTACAGGGCGTTGCCGGGGCAGTCGGTCATGAAGGCGTCCCGGTGGCCCGCGATCACGTGGAAGACCGCGTGCTGCCCCTTGTGGAAGCGGCTCTGGTCGTTGCTGGACACCAGGGTGACCTTGGAGCGGGGGTCGATGCCGGAGATCCCGAGTTTCCAGGCCGCGAGCCGGGCGATTCCCTCCTCCAGCGCGTGCGTCACGCTGCCGGGGGCGTCGAAGGTGCCGACCGCGGCGACGCCGATGGTGTCCTGGTTGAAGCCGACCGCGTGCGCGCCGGTCACCGGCTTGGCCAGGCCGCCGGCCCGTCCCTCGTAGATCGTGCCGCACTTGTCGACGAAGAAGTTGTAGGCCACGTCGTCCCAGTGCTTGCCGCGCACATGGCCGGTGTAGATGTTGCGGATGATGCGCGGCACGTCCTTGCAGGCGTAGCCGTTGCCGCTGTCCGTGTGGTGCAGGAAGACCGCCTCCACCACGTGACCGTAGTGGGGTGCCTCATGGCGCAGCGATTCGTCCGCCCCCCACGAGGCGCGGGTGACGATCCGCGGCTCCGCGGCCGGGTAGGCCGGGACCCGGTGCATGGTGACGCGGTCGGCGAGGTTGGGGAACGGCTGTTCCTGCGGGGTCGGTGCCGGGCGGGCGTACAGGACGGGGGAGGGGGAGTGGACGACGGCACTGTGCACGCCCCACGCCGTCAGGGCGACGAAGCCCACCGCTCCGGTGCCGACGACCAGGACGGTCAGCGTGCGGCGTGACCGCCGCACGGCCCGGTGCGCCCCCTTGGGGTGGCGGTGCGGCCCGTCCGACCCCTGGCGCGAGCCGCGGGTTCCGTGGTGCGAGCCCGCGGCCGCATGCCTTGACTGCATAAAGGAACATCAGCTCATATGCCTTAACGGGCAGGAGAGGACACGCCGCGCACCGCCACCGCCTCACCCGGATGCGCCGCCCGTGGACCCGGCGGCGTCTCGGCCGTCCCGGGCCGTCAGTAATAGCGGCGCATCAACTCCCCGGCCCATCCCGGTTCCACGACCTCGCCCCGCGGGCCGAAGCCGGTCATCCACGGCTTGATGTCGAGCACCGGAGTGCCGTCCACCGCGTCGAGGCCCCGCACGTGGACGTCCAGCCCCTCGACGCGCAGCAGCTCGCATCGTGAGACGCCCAGCCGGTTGGGCCGTTCCTTGCCGCGCTGCGCGAAGATGCCCACGAGCGGCCAGGCGCTGTTGCCGCGCGGATGGCGTGCCGCGGTCTGCTCCCGCTCCTCCGGCACACGGTCGAAGCGGTAGACCACCTCCAGGTGCGAGAAGGCGTCGAGTCCCAACAGCGCCTCGGGTCCGAACCGGGCGGCGTCCAGCCGGATCACCGCCTCCACCGCGCCCCAGTCGTCGTCCTCGACTGCGGTGCGGCCTCCGGCCACCCGGCCGACGGGACGCGCCTCGATCACGGACATGCCCACTCTCCTTCTCGTCCACTATGTGAGACGTTGGGTATCATTTGGTGGGCATTCGACGTCGCCGGTGCCGCACCTCCGCCTGCTCGACGCTACCCCCGTGCACGCCACTGACTGCGCCGGACCGGTGCGCGGCCGGCCGCGACCGAACTGCGCCTGGCCGAGGTCGGTTTCACCTGTACGACACAGGACTGCTCCGGTGCCCTGTCGCGCAATGCACTTGCGGCGCAGGACACCGGTGGCGGACGATCACTACCGCGCCGCCCCAGGCGCCCACGCCCCCGGCCACCGCCGGGGTCCAGGAACACTCCCGAAGAGAAGTCCGCACTCTGTACACGCACTTCGAGCACTTCGATCACCTTCCCTTCCCGGCCCGGATGCGGGCCGTCGCCGAGCACGGCCGTTCCCTCGATGAGGACGGCTATCGAGCCGCCCACGCGGCGCTCGCAAAGGGGAGCCCGGACGAGCGGCACCTCGCGCTCTTCCTCGCCGTCGTCCGCCGCGACATCGACGCCGTGGCCGTCGCGCTCGACGACCCCCGGTTGCGCCGCCGCGCCCTGGCGGCCGCCATCCGCCTGCCCGTTCCCGACGCCGCCCTGGCGCGGCTCGCGCTGAGCGGCACTCGTGGCGTACGACGCGACGCCTACCGCATCCTGCGGCTGTCCCGGCGCCGTGAACTCGCGGCACGGCTGCTGCCGGAGGTCCACGAGCGGTACGGGGAGGCCGAGGCGGCACAACTGCTGCCGGCCTGCCCTGCCGGCACGGTCGAGGAATGGCTGCCCCGGCTCGGCGCTCCCTTCGGCGTGCTGGCATCGCTGGTCCGTACGGCACCGCGGGCGGTCGCGGAACACCTCGTCCAGGCCGGCGAGCGGGCCGAGGGAGCCGGCGGGTGGTACCGGTTCGTCCGCCGTTACGCGGACCTGGCGGAGAGCGTGGCCCGGCGGGACCCCGGAGCCGCGCTGAGCCTCGCCGAGAAGGCGCCGCGCCTCCTGTCCGGCGAGGCCGTGGTCGCCGTCCTGCGCCGCCCGCGCGACCTGCTTGCCGCCGTCGGCCGCGCGGGCGTCACAGAACTGCCGCTGGCCGACGGACCGTTGCCCAGGAGCGTCCGTCGTGCGCTGCGCGAACTGGCCCCCGAGGAACTCGCGGCCCTGACAGCGGTGTGCCGCCCCCAGGACGACGAGCACCGGGAACTGACCGAACCCGTCACCGAGGATCCCCTCCTGGCGCTTCTTCCGCCCGTCGAGCGCGTCCGCCTGGTGCGCGAACGCGTGCCAGGCGGAAACCGGCACAAGGCGCCGGTCAGCGCGGTCGCCGCGTTGGAGCCCGCGGACCGCGCCGAGTTCCTCCAGGACCTGTCCGTCGTCCCGGGGCCCGAGCGCGACGTCCGGCTGCGCTTCGGCGTGCTCCTTCCGCTTGCGGAGGCCGAACCCCTCTTCCGCGGCCTGGCCGACGACTTCACCGTCCATCGGAGACGCTCCGCCTGGCCGGGACTCCTCGCCGCCGCGGCCCGGCACGGCGACCTCGCGGAGTACGCCCGCATCTTCGTCACGTGTGAACGCGCCTGGCACGACCAGTGCACCGTACGTCAGGCGGCATTGGAGCAGGCGGCGCTCGCACCGGCCCGGCTGCTCGCGGCCGTCCCGTACACGGCGTTGCGGGACGCGGCCCTGACCACCGTCCAGTCCTACGACTCGACCGCCTGCACCCTCCAAGCCGCCGAACGGCTCCTGCGCCGGGTGACCGTGGCGGCCGCCACGCGCGGTGACCACGAACGCGCCGCGGCTGTCGTGCCGTTGCTCGCCCAGGTCGTCACCGACGCCCGGTTCCCGGGTCGCGCGAGGCCGCTGGACGTCGACCGGTCGGCGGCCCGCGCGATCTGGGCGGCGGGCACCGGGGGCGGAAGCGCGCGGAACGCCCTCGGCATGGCCGCACTCCTGGAGCGCCACGCCGCCGCCCTGCCGGGCTGTGACGACCTGCTCGTCCGTACCGCCCTGGGGAGTGACGATCCCGACGCCGCCGCACACGCCGCCGGGGCCTGGCTCGCCGACCCCGCGACACGGGAGGCCCGTGCGGCGGAACTCCTGGCGTCCGGCAGGCGGTTCGCCGCGGTGCCGCGCCTTGAGGAGACGGTGACGCGGCGCCGTACCGACCTGCTGGAGCGTCTGCCCGCCGCGGTCCCGCAGCCGTGGCTGCCGGGGCTGCCCGGGACCGCCGAGGGGCGCTGGCTGCCGGTGCAGCGGGCGCTGATCGCCCGGCACTTGGCGGGCATCGCCGCCGACGAAGACCTGCCGCTGAGGCAACGCACCAAGGCCGCTGCCCATTTGCGCGACGCATCGGCCCTGCGGCGGCTCACCGGGGGAGAGGTCCCGCAGCCCGTTGTGGCTGCCGCCCTGGCCTCGCTCGGCCGGATGGCCGACCCCGCCGCGCTCGGTCCGCTGCTGGAGCACGCCGGCACGGGTGGCGTGCGCGGCCGGGCAGCGATGGCCGCGCTGCGCCGTCTCCTCGACGCGATTCCCGACACGGAGGCGATCGAACGGCTCGGTGCCATCGCAGCCGACCCGAGGGCACCGGTCGGCTCGCGGAAGGAGGCTGCGCGGGCCCTGGGCGAACGCTCCGGCGAGCAGGCGTTCCTCGCCCTGCTGGCCGCGTGGGACGTGCCGGGCCAGCACCACGACGTGCTCGCCGTTCTGGCCGTGCCGCTGACCGCCGCCCTGGACCGGCCCGGCATCGCCGCCTGCCTGCGGGCCCGGATGGGGCAGCCGGCGGTCCGCAAGGCCGTCATCGACAGCCGCCGGGACGCGGCCCCGGCCGCTGCGAAGGCCCACACGCACTTCCTGGCCGCCCTGGTGCGCGAGGGAGGCGACGCGGACGTCGTGGCGGCCGCCTGCGGTGCGCTGGGCGCGGTCGCCCGCGACCACGGCGCGGACGAGGTGGTGGCCGGAGCGCTGGCCGCCGCACTGTCCGACCCCGCACGCCCGCACGGCGAGCGGTACACCGCCGGGTACGCGCTCGCCAGTGCGGCTTCGCGCTCCGAGGCGGCGACCACCGCGCTGGACGGCGCGCTCCGCGCCCTGGGGTCGGGCCGGGAGGGGCTGCGCCTGCTCGACCGTCTGTCCACGAGCCACTACCGGTACGCCGCCCCGGCGCTGGACGCTTACGCGAAAGCCCTGGAACGTGCGGGGCTGGGACGCGCCGCCGCCCGCGCGGCCTTCGGCGCCGCATTCGCGGCGCTGCGCGAGGGCGACACCGGCGAGGAGCGGTGGGAGTACTGCCTTCGGCTTCTCGAGGGGCACCCGTACGTCCTGCCCTTGGACGACCAGCGTTCCGTGGTCGTCGGTGCCCGCGACGGCCGGACGTCCCCGGGTCTCCTTGATCTGGCCCGCGCCTTGAGCAGGCGCCCCGGCACGCCGGCCGGCCTGCTCGCGGTGCTCCTCGTCCGCGCGGGCGGGGATGCCACGGGATGGACGGACCCCTGGGCGGCCGAACTGGACTCCCTCACGGCGCACCCCGACCCCGACGTGGCGGAGGCCGCCCTGACCGCCGACCTGAGACGCCCGCTCGCCCCGGGCGCGGGAAGCTAATGCCGCATCACGCGACGTTCGCCCTGCCTGTACGGTCGCGGCATGGACGCCGGCAGCCCCCCGACTTTTGACGAGATCGAAGATCGCTTCCTTGGCCTTGTCGCGGGTCGGCTGTCCCGGGACGAGGTCGACCGCTGGGCGGCGGGCTGGGTACTGGAGGACGGGATCGTCTGGGGCGACCTCGAGTGGTGGGCGCTGAACTGCCTCTATGGAATCGATCTCCCTGCGGGCGAGAGCGGCGGTTACCTGCACGACGACGAACAGGTACGGGCATGGCTCGCTGAGCTGAGGCAGCGCCGGGCGATGTGAAGCGGGCGGCGCTGCCGCCACCCCCGCTCGCTGCCGGGACGTGCGCATGGCCGAGCGGGCCAGTGACTGCTGCGCATCATCCGCAGGGGCACCGGATCGGTGGTGAGAGGGCAGCGAGCTCAGATGGTGCTGCTGACCGCGCAGGGCGTGGCCCCTGGCGAAGGTCCTACCCCGCCGCGCGCACATGGAACCGGTCGGCATGATCCGTCGCTACGAACGTCGCCTGATAAGGCGCTAGTCCTCAGTCAGGGGCACCGCCGGTGCCTGCGGTGCCTGGAGCAGCACATTGTGCACGTAGTCCTCGACCGTGGCGTCCAGCCCGACATCGTGCTGCGCCTGCTCCGACATGAACCAGCGGTGCTCCAGCAGCTCGTGGTAGACCTGCGCCGTGTCCATGCCGCGGCGCAGCTCGCGCGGGACGGCGCGGACGGTCGGGCGGAAGACGTCGCGGACCCAGCGGTGGGCCAGCACCTCGGGACGGGCACCGAGGGGGTCGCCGGGGGCGTAGTCGTCCTGGGTGGCCATCCAGGTCTCCAGGTCGTTGAGGAGGCTGCGGGCCTGGTTCTCCTCGGCGTCGAGGCCGGTGAGCCGGAGCAGCTGGCGCTGGTGGTGGCCGGCGTCGACGACCTTGGGCAGGAACGTGACCTGGTCGCCGTCCGGCGACTTCTGGATCTGCATCTCGGCCACGTCGAAGCCGAGTTCGTTGAGCCGCCGGATGCGCCGGTCGATGTAGTGCCGCTTGGCCACCGGGTAGACCGACTCGCGGGTGAGCTCGTGCCACAGCTCGTCGTAGCGGTCGGCGATGGCCTGGCCGAAGGTGATCGGGTCCACGGAGGGGTGCAGGGAACCGCCCGCCTCCAGGTCCATCAGCTCGCCCGCGATGTTGACCCGGGCCACCTCGATGTCGTACTCGCGCTGGCCGCGGGAGAGGTTGGCCTGGATCTGGCCGGTCTCGGCGTCCACCAGGTAGGCCGCGTACGCACCCGCGTCGCGCCGGAACAGGGTGTTGGACAGCGAGCAGTCACCCCAGGCGAAGCCCGCAAGGTGCAGCCGGACCAGGAGGACGGCAAGCGCGTCGAGAAGGCGGTTGACGGTGCCCGGCCGCATCGTCGTCTCGAACATCGAGCGGTAGGGCTGAGAGCCGCCCAGGTGCCGGGTGATCAGCACGGGCTCGAGCGGCGTACCGCGGTCGTCCTTGCGGCCGGTGACCACGGCCAGCGGGTCCACCGCGGGGATGCCGATCCGGTCCAGGTCCCGCAGCAGCCCGTACTCGCGGACGGCCGCCCACTCGCCGACCTCCTTGACCGCCACCACCTCGTCCCCGGCGAGCGCGAAGCGCACCACGTGCCGCGAGATACCGCGGGGCAGGGCCACCAGGTACTCCTCGGGCCACTCCTCCAGCGGCACGTTCCACGGCAGGTCGAGGAGGGCGGCCGGATGCTCCGGGGAGGTCGCGGTGATCTGGAGGTCCATGACGCACAAGTGTGCGGCACGGGGGTGGCCGCGCACGATACCGGGGGGCGGGCGCATACGCTGCGTCCATGACGGAACGGCTGGTGGTCATCGGGGGCGACGCGGCGGGCATGTCGGCCGCGTCCCAGGCACGCCGACGCAGGGGCCCGGACGATCTGGAGATCATCGCCTTCGAACGCGGCCGCCGTACGTCCTACTCGGCCTGCGGCATCCCCTACTGGATCGCCGGGGACACCGAGGGCCCCGGCGAGCTGATCGCCCGCTCGCCCGAGGAGCACCGGGCCCGCCACATCGACGTGCGACTCGGTACCGAGGTGGTCGGCATCGACATGGACGCGCGCCGGGTGCGCACCCGCGACTCCTCCGGTGCCGAGGACTGGACCGGGTTCGACCAGCTCGTGATCGCCACCGGGGCCGTCCCCAAGCGCCCCGGCATCCCGGGGATCGACGCCGACGGGGTGCACGGGGTGCAGATCCTCGACGACGGGGAGGAGATCCTCAATGCGCTCGACGGCACCCCGGCACGGAACGCGGTCGTGGTCGGCGGCGGGTACATCGGCGTCGAGATGGCCGAGGCCATGCTGCGGCACGGGCTGCGCGTCACGCTGATCGAACGGGCCGACGAGCCCATGTCCACCCTCGACCCGGACATGGGGCACCTGGTGCGCAAGGCCATGGAGGGGCTCGGGATCACCGTTGTCACCGGTTCCGCTGTGCGCGAGGTGCTGACCGGCGCCGACGGCCGGGTCCGCGCGGTGGCCACCGATGCGGGCGAGTACCCGGCCGACGTCGTCGTGCTCGGCCTCGGCGTGGCTCCCAACACCGGATTGGCGCGGGAGGCCGGACTCCCGCTCGGCGAGCACGGCGGGCTGCTCACCGACCGCGCCATGCGGGTGCGGGGCGCGGATGGCATCTGGGCGGCGGGCGACTGCGTGGAGGTCCTCAACCTGGTGTCCGGCGGGATGCAGCACATCCCCCTCGGCACCCACGCGAACAAGCAGGGCCGGGTCGTCGGCACGAACATCGGCGGCGGCTACGCCACCTTCCCCGGGGTCGTCGGCACGGCGGTCAGCAAGGTCTGCGACCTGGAGATCGCCCGCACGGGCCTCAAGGCCTCGCAGGCCGCCGCGGCCGGCCTGCAGTACGTGACGGCCGTGGTGGAGTCCACCAGCCGGGCCCGCTACTACCCGGGCTCGGCGCCCATGACGGTCAAGGCGATCGCCGAACGCGGCACCGGGCGGCTGCTCGGGCTGCAGATCGTCGGACGCGAGGGCGCGGCCAAGCGGGTCGACATCGGCGCGGTGGCCCTGACGGCGGGCATGACGGCCGAGCAGGTGACCGCCCTCGACCTCGGCTACGCCCCGCCGTTCTCGCCGGTGTGGGACCCGGTGCTGGTGGCGGCCCGCAAGGTCGCCGAAAAGGTGCACCAGGACCCGCGCGAGGACCCCCGGGCGGGCTGAGCCGGGAGTGCCGGCCAGGGTGCTGCTGGTGCGCTGTCCTGCGACAACTGGCGGCGCCGGCCGTCAGATGGCTCCGCCGTTGATGAAGAGGGTCTGGCCGTTGATCCAGCGGCCGGTGCCCGCGAGAAAGGCGACCGTCCCTGAGACGTCGTCCGGCTCGCCGAGTCGCCCGAGCGGCGGCTCGGCGGAGATGCGGTCGATCACCTCCTGGCTCTTCCCTTCGAAGAACAGGGGCGTGGCGATGGGGCCGGGGGCCACGACGTTGACGGTGATGTCCCGCCCCCGCAGTTCGCGGGCGAGGATCAGGGCCATGGCCTGGATCGCGCCCTTGGTCGCCGCGTACGCGGTGTAGCCGGGCCGGCTGAACTTGGTGATGGAACTGGAGAAGTTGATGATGGCGCCGCCGGAGCGGAGCCGCTTCGCGGCCTGCTGGTTCACCACGTAGGTGCCGCGGACGTTGACGCGCAGCAGCCGGTCGAGCTGGTCGAGGTCGAAGTCGACCATCGGGCCGACGGGCATGATCCCAGCCGCGTGGACCAGGACGTCGACCCCGCCGAACTCGGTCTCCACCTCGTCGAACATGGCCGCGACCGCGACCTCGTCCGCCACGTCCGCGCGTTTTGCCACGACCGCCCCGCCACTGGCGGCAATCTCCTTGACGGTGTCGTTCGCCTGCGCCTCGTTCCCCGAGTAGTTCACCACGACCTGGTAGCCGAGCCGGGCGAGATAGCCCGCCGTCTCCCGGCCCATGCCGCGCGTACCGCCGGTAACAACAACCACGCGCCCCGCGCCTTGCTCTGCCTCGCTCATGATCTGCCTACCTCTCGTCCTGTTGTGAGTCCGACGACGGCCCCGTGGGGTCGAGCACAGCGGCGAACCGGTGGGGAGCACCACTGCGTGCGCCGCCGAAACCCCATCCAGTGTCTACTCATCCTGATGGCAGATGCACGGCGGCGCTTGTTCGCCGACGGTGCGCCGTCCGGGGGCGACGGGCCCGCACGGGGGCCCTGGCGGGCCGGCTCAGCTGGGCCGGGCGGCCAGCTTGTCCAGGGCTTCCAGCAGTCCCGGCAGTTCGGGGCCGCGGCCGACCGGGAGTACTTCGCCCGGCTCCTCGTCGAGCAGCACGAAGGCGACGTCGTCGGTGCGGGCCACCAGGCTCCAGTCCGTCCCGTCCACGCGCAGCGTGCGGACACCCTCCCCGGCCGCCGTCGACCGTATGCGGCCGGGCGGCGGAGGGGTGTTGACGTACTCCTGGGCGGCGGTCAACGCGCGGCGCACGCCCGGGTGGAGGCCGCTCCCCGTGTGCGTGTCCGGCTCTGCTTCCCCGTCCTCGCCGGACCCGGCCGGTTCGCCCAGCTGTTCACGCCAGGTGCGCCACTGGAGGGCGATCTCGTCGGCGCCCATGCGCCGCTGGGCCGGCCCCCACTGCTCGCTGTCCGGTGGCGAGAGCGGGTGTCCCGCGTCCTTCTCGTCGGGGTCGTGGGGTGCGGCGACCCCCGGGGCGGCGACGGCCACCGGCAGCGGCCAGCCGGGCAGGGCGGCGATCACCGAGTGCTCGTCGGGGGACAGGTCGTACTCCAGCCCGCAGTCCCAGGCGGCCAGGGCGCACGCCACAAGGGCGGTGTCGTTGACCGCCACGGTCCACCGGGCGCCGGCACCGTCCTGCCCGAAGATCAGGCCGTAGCCGCCGGTGACCGCTTCGAGGCCGAGCTCGGCGCAGGCCGCCGGGTAGTCGTCGGCGAGGACGCTCGGGAACTGCGCGGGCGTCAGCATCGCCGCCGTGAGCACGAACAGCGCGTCGTCGTCCGTCGCGGACACGGGCATCCCCTTCCGAGTGGTACTCCGTGGTGCGCGCACCCTAACCAGCCGGTGAGACCCGCGTCGAGAGCGGAGCCACGCCTGTGGAAAACCCTTCACCAGCCCGGAAGCGCTCCCGGGAACCGCCGCGGCGGCCAACTTCCGCACCCCGCAAGGCGGCTGCCTGCGCGGATGCGGTACGGGTGCCTCCGCTTCGCGGCCGTGCGGGAGCGGTGAACGGCATCGCGGTCGGCAAGGCCTATGCCTTCATCGCGGCCGTCGCCAGGAACCGGTCGCCGGTGTCCGCGTAGCCGGTCATCGTCCAGCCCGCCCCGTCGAGCAGGGGCCGCAGGTTGGGCTCGGCGCGCAGGTCGTCGGGGGTGAGCCGGCGGCCCTGCCGGGCGGCGAGTGCGGCCCGCCCGATGGGGTGGAAGAGGGCCAGCAACCCGCCGGGCCGGGTCACCCGGGCCAGTTCGCGCAGGCACGCAGCGGGGTCCGGCAGGTGGCCGATGAGCCCGGCCGCGAAGACGGCGTCCACGACGTCGTCGCGCAGCGGCAGGCGTGCGCAGTCGGCCAGCACCAGGGCGCCGTCCGCCCCACGACCCGCCCGGACCGCTGCGGTCAGCATCTCGGGGGTCAGGTCGGCGCCCACGACCGCCCCCGACGGGCCCACCGCGTGCCGGAGGAACGGCAGCGCGCGACCGGTGCCGCAGCCGGCGTCGAGCACGGTCTGTCCGGGACGCAGGCCGAGTTCGGCCACGGCCGCCCTGTAGGCGGGACCGTCGTTGGGGAACCGGGTGTCCCAGTCGGCGGCCCGGGCAGCGAAGAACTCACGCACATGAGCGGGGTCGGAATGCATGTCGGACACCTCTGGTGGGGCCGCGGTCGGCGCAGCGGGGGCGCGGGGCATCATGGTCGCATGCTCACGCTCCGTTCGATCGCCCTCTTCGTGCTTGCCGCGCTCCTTGAGATCGGCGGCGCCTGGCTGGTGTGGCAGGGCCTGCGCGAACACCGCGGCTGGGCCTGGATCGGCACCGGTGTGGTCGCGCTGGGCCTGTACGGATGTGTGGCCTCCCTGCAGCCGGACGCCCAATTCGGCCGCATTCTGGCCGCCTATGGCGGCGTGTTCATCGTGGGCTCGCTCGCCTGGGGAGTGGTTGCGGACGGTTACCGGCCCGACCGATTCGACGTCATCGGGGCACTGGTGTGCCTCGTGGGCGTCGGGGTCATCATGTATGCGCCCCGTGGCTCCTGAAACACCGCTGGCCTGTGCAGGTTCGGGCTCTGCGCGATCGTTCGGCAGCGCACGGGGAAAGCACCCTGTCAATTAACGCAGGGTTCCGTCATGGCCGAAGCCGGGTGCCGCGCCCGCACTAGCGTCCGGTGGCCATGGGACACATGGACCACGCCGCCTTCGGCTGGCTGACGCCGCTGCTCTCGTACGCCATGGCGTGCGTCGGGGCGGCCCTCGGACTGCGCTGCACCGGCCGCGCCCTCGCCGCCACCGGCCGCTCCCGCCGCAACTGGCTGCTCACGGCCACGAGCGCGCTCGCCACCGGCATCTGGACGATGCACTTCGTCGCGATGCTCGGTTTCCGCGTCAGCGGCACCGAGATCCGCTACAACGTGCCGCTCACGGTGCTGAGCCTGCTGGTCGCGCTCGTCGTCGTCGGTCTCGGCGTCTTCGCCGTCGGCTACGGCAAGGGGCGCTTCCTGGCGCTGGCGGCCGGCGGGCTCACCACCGGCCTGGGCGTCGCGAGCATGCACTATCTCGGGATGGCGGCGATGCGCCTGCATGGCGAGGTCTCCTACGACCCCTGGGAGGTGGCCCTGTCCGTGTCCGTCGCGGTGGCCGCCGCGACCGTCGCCCTGTGGGCGGTGCTCACCGTGCACCGGCCCGTCGTCGTCGCGGGGGCGTCGCTCCTCATGGGCGTCGCGGTGAGCAGCATGCACTACACGGGGATGCTCGCCGTACGGGTGGACGTGCGGCCCTCGGCCGCCGAGCTGGGCGGGGCCGGTGCGACCGCCTTCCTCTTCCCGCTCATCGTCGGTCTCGGTTCGTACCTCTTCCTCACCTCGGCCTTCGTCGCGCTGTCCCCGACGGCGAGGGAACGCGGGGCCTCGGCGGCCGCCGCGCGGCTCGGGGAGGGTGCCGCGTGACGCCGCAGCGCGGTCGCCGGGCGCACGCCGGTCTTCCCGCCGACGAGCGGCCGCCGCGGACGTCCCTGCCGGGCCTGCGGCCCAGAACCGTCCGCGCGAAGATCGTCTGCCTGCTGATGGTGCCCGTAGTCTCCCTGATGGCGCTGTGGGCCTTCGCCGCCGTCACCACTGCGCAGGACATATCCGGTCAGATCAGGGCGCAGCGCATTGCAGAAACGATCCGCGAACCGGTCGTCACCACCATCACCGCGCTGGAGGCCGAACGGCGCGCCGCGGGGCACTCCATGGCGGAGCCGACGTCCACGGCCGCCGCCGCCGAACTGCGGCGCCGGGCCGCGGCGACCGGCCGCGCCGTCGCCGAACTCCGCCTCGGCAAGGACCACACCGTGGCCGACGGAACCGGACTGCCCAGTGAAGTCGCCGACCGCGTGCGCGCCTTTGTCGGCGCCGTGGACGGCCTCGACGCGCTGCGCCCCGCCGACAGCGGGGCACCCGCCGAGTGGGGCCGGGTCTACCAGGCCTACACGGACGCGATCACGGACGCCTTCGCCATTGCCGACGCGATCGCCGAATCGCCCCAGTCCCGCGTCGCCCTGGACATCGGACGCGCGGCCGAGCAACTGGCATGCGAGGACGCCCTGCTGTCCACCGCCGCCTTGGAGCACGACCTGCCCACCGCGCGCTACGGCGACGTCAGCGGGGCCATCCGCGCCCGCCGGCTCCTCCTTGCCGCCGCCGTGCCAGGGCTGACCGGCGACAACCGCCGTGCCTGGGAGCGGCTCAGCGGGTCCGAGGAGTACGCGGACCTTGCGGTGGTGGAGGACGCAGTCCTGGCAGCGGGCCCCGGCAAGGCCGCGGCCGACGCGGCTCCCGCCGCCGCCTGGGAACCGGCCGCCAGCCGCGTGTCGAGTGGCCTGGCGGCGATCGCGGTGGGCACGGCCCCCGCCCAGCAGCCCGTTCTTCACAGCCTCCTCAGCCGATCCGGCACGGCCGTGCTCCTCGGACTGATCGCCGTCGTCGCCTCGCTGCTCATCTCCGTGCGCATCGGGCGCGGTCTGGTGGTCGAACTCGTCGAACTGCGCAACACCGCCTTCGACCTCGCCCGGCGCAGACTGCCGCGCGCCATGCGGCGCCTGCGCGCGGGGGAGTCGCTCGACCTGGAGGCCGAGGCCCCGCTCGGGCGCCACGGAAGCGACGAGATCGGACAGGTCGCCGAGGCACTGGCCACCGTGCAGCGCTCCGCCCTGCGGGCCGCCGCGGAGCGCGCGGAACTCCTGAGCGGCGTCTCCGGGGTTTTCGTCAACCTCGCCCGCCGCAGTCAGGTGCTGGTGCACCGTCAGCTCGCCCTGCTCGACTCCATGGAGCGGCGCACCGAGGACCCCGAGGAGCTGGAGGACCTGTTCCGGCTCGACCACCTCAGCACCAGGATGCGGCGCCACGCGGAGGGCCTGATCATCCTCTCCGGGGCGGCACCAGGTCGCGCCTGGCGCAAGCCCGTACCGCTCGCCAATGTGGTGCGCGCCGCGGTCGCCGAGGTCGAGGACTACGCGCGCGTCGAGGTCCGGCGGTTGCCCAGGACGGCCGTGGTCGGCGCCGCGGTCGCCGACCTCACGCACTTGGTGGCCGAACTGGTCGAGAACGCGACCCAGTTCTCGCCGCCGCACACCAAGGTGCGCGTCTACGGCGAGCAGGTCGGCAACGGCTTCGTCCTCGAAGTGGAGGACCGCGGGCTCGGCATGGGCGCGGGAGCCATGGCGGAGGCCAACCGCCGTATCGGCCAGTCCCAGGCGCTCGACCTGTTCGACAGCGACCGGCTCGGCCTGTTCGTCGTGAGCAGGCTCGCCGCCCGGCACGACGTCAAGGTCGCGCTGCGCCCCTCGCCCTACGGGGGCACGACCGCTGTCGTCCTGCTGCCCAGCGCCCTGCTGCAGATCGGCGCCCAGGAGCCCGACACCGCCAAGGCGCCCGTGACCAGGAGCGTGGCGCCCACGGTCCACGGGAGCGGCACCCTGGCCGAGGAGCCCGTGACCGCGGTGGCGGCGTCCCCGCGCCGGCCCGGTGAAGGAGCGCGGACCGCTGCATCCGGCCCGGTACCGGAACGCGAACCGGCCGCCACGCCGATGCCCTCGACCGGACCCGCCCCGGCTCCGACCCCTGTGTCCGTCGCCCCCGTGCCGGCCTCCGCCGAACGCGAAGGGGCGAACGCGGGGGACGGCCCGCTCCCGCGCCGGGTACGGCGGGCCAGCCTCGCCCCGCAACTGCTCGAACGGCCCGCCGTCGACGGCATGTCGGCCACCGGGCCGGAGCGGGAGGCGCCGGAGCGCTCCCCCGAGCAGGCACGCGCGACCCTGGCGGCCTACCGCAGCGGCTGGATCCGCGGCGGGGGCGCTCTGCCGCGCGAAGGCGACGGCGACACGGACAGTGCCGCCCGCCGTCCGCTGCGGGCCGCTCCGCCGTCCGAGCACGACCACAACGGTGCCCGCGGCCACGGCGGCCCGCGTACGGCCCCGGAGAACGGCGACACCGACACCGGCCGTACCCCCGGCAGGGCATCCCGCGAAGGAGAGCACGGATGATCGACGCATCGAACCGGTCCGGTGAGCTGGACTGGCTCCTGGACGACCTCACCGAGCGGGTCACCCAGGTCCGCCACGCCGTGGTGCTGTCCGGCGACGGACTGGCGGTGGGCGCCTCGCGCGGACTCAGCCGCGAGGACGCCGAGCACTTGGCGGCCGTCGCCTCGGGATTCCACAGCCTCGCCAAGGGCGCCGGCCGGCACTTCGACGCGGGTGCGGTCCGGCAGACCATGGTCGAACTCGACCACGGCTTCCTGTTCGTGGCCGCCGCGGGCGAGGGCTCCTGCCTCGCCGTGTTCACCACGGCGGGCGCCGATGTCGGCCTGATCGCCTACGAGATGGCCAGGCTCGTCAAGCGCGTCGGCGAACATCTGCACACACCGCCGCGCCTCGGGGCCGCCGGCCCCGTCGCCGGCTGACCGGGCCGAGGGGTGATGAACGGCGGGCACCCGCGCCGTACGGGCGACCACTGGTACGACGACGAAGCCGGGCCCATGGTGCGGCCGTACGCCCTGACAGGCGGCCGGACCCGCCCCGGGACGGCCGGTGCCGGACTGGACCTGATCGCCCAGGTGATCGCCGAGCCCGGTGCGGCCGACGACCCGTCGCTCACCCATGAGCACGCTGGCCTGCTCGGGCTGTGCCGGCGCACCGCCCAGTCGGTCGCGGAGCTCGCGGCCGAGTCCGACCTGCCGGTGGGCGTCGTGCGCGTCCTGCTCGGCGACCTGCTGGCGCTCGGCTGCGTACGGGTCCGCGGCCCGGTGCCGCCGGGGCAACTCCCTGACGTGAGCATTCTGCGAGAGGTGATCAATGGACTCCGGGCACTCTGACACACCGCCCATGGCGCTGAAGATCCTCATCGCCGGCGGCTTCGGGGTGGGCAAGACCACGCTGGTGGGGGCGGTGAGCGAGATCCGGCCGCTGCGCACCGAGGAGCAGCTCACCGAGGCCGGGCGGGGGGTCGACGACACAGATGGGGTGGAGCGCAAGACAACCACCACCGTGGCGATGGACTTCGGCCGCATCAGCATCAGGGCGGACCTGTCGCTGTACCTGTTCGGCACACCCGGGCAGGACCGCTTCTGGTTCCTCTGGGACGAGCTGGCACAAGGTGCGCTCGGCGCCGTGGTGCTGGCGGACACACGCCGCCTGGAGGACTGCTTCCCCGCGGTGGACTTCTTCGAGCACCGGCGCATCCCCTTCGCGGTGGCCGTCAACCGTTTCCCCGGAGCGCGCGACCACGGTCCCAAGGACATTGCCAGGGCGCTCGACCTGGACGACGGCACCCCTGTGCTGACGTGCGACGCGCGGGAGCGGGCGTCGAGCAGGGACGTGCTGATCGCTCTGGTGGAGCACGCGGGGAGGATGCATGCCGCCCGTCTGCTGGACTCCGTGAGCTGACGGTCCGTCGGCAGGCGGGCACCCTAGCAGAACGGCGCGGCCGAAAATGAATAACAGCGTGCATTGAGGGGCTTCCGAGCCGGGTGCGTACAGGTGGACAGGCGGGGCGTACGGCCCCCGAGCCTCTATCGCGCTAGGAGTTCAGATGCACAAGCGGATCGGTGCCGCAGTCGCCGGAACGGCCGCTGCCCTCCTCCTCGTCACCGCCTGCGGCAGCGGGGCGTCGTCCGGTTACGACCAGGCCAGCAACGTGGCCCCCGCGGCCGAGCAGCAGAACGCTGCCCAGTCGGCCCAGCCCGGTGCCGACTCCTCCGGCGCCTACGGTTACGACGACCCGTCGGTGGCGAGTCCTTCCGCGAGTTCCGACGACGGTTACGGCTACGGCGACGACAGCAACGGCTCCGGGGACACCGCGGAAGATGTCTCGGACAAGAAGTGGCCGATCCTGTCGGTCGTCAACGACGCCAAACTAGGCGACATCCTGGTCGACTCCAAGGGACGCACGCTCTACCGGTTCGACAAGGACACCGACTGGCCGATGGTGTCGAACTGCACGGGCGACTGCCTGAAGAAGTGGCCGCCGGCCAAGCCCGTCTCCAAGGCGGAGGCCGAGGCCGCGGGCCTCAACCCCAAGCTCGTCAGCACCTACACGCGGTCGGACGGCACCAAGCAGCTGTCGTACAACTGCTGGCCGGTCTACTGGTACACCGGCGACACCAAGGCCGGCGACACCAACGGTCACGGCGTCGGCGGCACTTGGTGGGCGGTCGCCGCGAACGGCAAGAAGGCCAACGGCGGCAAGCCGGTCAGCTGAGCCGGCGTGGCCGGCCGGCCCCTGGCGTCATCCGGCCACGTCGGCCTCGGCGAGCACCTTGTCGATCCGCACCCGCACCAGCAGCTCGCCGGGCACACCATTGCGCTTCCCGTACTCCACCGCCCGCTCTTCACCCATGTAGCGGGCCGCGATCCTGGTGGCCCACTCCAGCAGCGGGCCGGGATCATCGCTCACCTCGGCACGACCCTCCATGACCACGAACGAGAACGGCGGCCGGTCGTCGTCCACACACAGGGCGACCCGGCCGTCGCGTGCGATGTTCCGCCCCTTGGCGGTTCCCGCGCCGGTGTTGAAGACCAGATCGTCCCCGTCCAGCAAGAACCAGATGGGGGCGAGGTGCGGCCGCCCGTCCGTGCGGACCGTCGCCAGCTTGCCCGTCCGCGTCCCGGCGGACACAAAGGCCCGCCACTCTTCCTCGGTCATCCTGTGTCCCATACCCCCATCCTGCCCCGAGAGGGCGCCGAAGGGGTGTCCGGGGGCCGCTGGACGGGTGCGATGCGCGGCGCACCACCCGTTTTCCTGTGCGTGTGCGTTCCGACCGTCGAGTGTGCGACGCGGGCGTTTCCGCGACGTCGCCGGATCGTTGGCGTGGTGTGAACGCGCATCCGGCCGATTCGACGGGATTCGACGGCCGGCGGCCGCCCCGGGCTGTGACTTGTCACAGTCGCCGCTTGTCAGGGGGCCTTCTTCGGCCAGACTGTGCCCTTCCGTATCGAACCCATGGTCGACCGAGGACCTGACGCATGCGCCTGCGCCCCCGCACCATCCGCACGCAACTCGTGGCACTGATCCTGGTGCCGCTCCTGTCGCTGGCGGGTCTGTGGACGTACAGCACCTACACCTCGGTACGCGGAGCCTTCGCCCTCATCGGGATCGCCGAGACCTACCGCTACTACGGCACCCCGGCCGACGATCTGGCCCGCGCGCTGCAGGTGGAACGACGCCTCGCCGTCACCTATGTCGCCTCCGAGGGCGCACAGGGCGGCACCGAACTCGCCCGGAGCGAGAAGGACACCGACCATCTGCTGGCGGTCCTGCGCGACCACGCGCGCGACCAGGCCCGCGGCGCACCGCTCGACCTGGTGCAGAAGCAGCGGCTGACCGAGATCCTCACCGCTGCCGAGGATCTGCGGCCGCTGCGCGCCGAGTTGCGTCGGCCCGACTTCGGCTGGTCCATGGCGCTGCACCGCTACTCGTCTGTGATCGACCCCACCTTCCGCCTGCGCGGCGCACTCGCCTCCCTGCAGAGCGGTGAGGTGGCCCACCAGGGCGGTCTGGTCATCGAGCTCGTACGCGCCCGGGAGCTGCTGTCCCGCGAGGACGCGATGATCAGCGCCGTGCTGGCGGGACAGCCCATGTCCGTGAGCCAGTACCGCGAGTTCGTCAGCACCGTGGACGGCCGGAAGCTGCTGCACTCGATCGTCGACCCGGAACTGAGCAAGTCGGCCAAGGAACGCCTCGACCAGTTCGGCGGCGGCAGCGTCGCCTGGTCACTGGACTCCATGGAGTCCGCCGTGCGCTCCGCCGGAGCGGCGGACGTCGGCAGCGTCGTCTCGCACGACTGGCGGCTCAATGCCGACCGTGCCCTCGCGCAGCTCAGCACCATCAACCTGGAGGCCGCCCGCGAAATCGGCGACCAGGCGCGCGAGGACGGCATGAGCGTCCTTCTCAGGACCGGTGCGGTCAGCCTCGCCGGCCTGCTCGCGGTCGTCCTGACCGTCGTGGTCTCCCTCCTGATCGGCCGCAGCATCGCCCGGCGGCTCACACTGTTGCGCAACGAGGCGCTGGAGCTGTCGGGGAGCCGGCTTCCCGAGGTGCTGCACCGGCTGCGGTCCGGTGAGGAGCTCGACGACGACGCCGTGGCCCGCGCCGCCCCCGAACTGCACCTGGGCGCCGACGAGATCGGGCAGGTGGGAAGGGCCTTCAACACCGCGCAGCGCGCCGCGGTGCGGGCGGCCGTCGACCAGGAGCGGATGCGCCGCGGGGTGTCGGCGGTCTTCACCACGCTCGCCCGCCGCAGCCAGGTGCTGCTGCACCGCCAGCTCACCCTCCTCGACGGGATGGAACGCCGCTCGCAGGATCCTGCGGAGCTCGACGACCTGTTCCGCGTCGACCACATCGCCGTCCGCATGCGGCGGCACGCCGAAGGCCTGCTGATCCTCTCCGGCAACGCCCCGGGCCGCGCCTGGCGACGCCCGGTCCGGCTCGCGGAGGTGGTCAGGGCGGCGGTCGGCGAGGTGGAGGACTACCAGCGCGTGGTCGTACGGCGCATGCCCAGGGTGGCGCTCGTCGGCTCCGCGGTCGCCGACGTGCTCCACCTGCTCGCCGAACTCATCGACAACGCCACCGCGTTCTCCCCGCCCGAGAGCAGGGTCGAAGTGCGCGGCGAGGTGGTCGGCGGCGGCTACGTCCTGGAGATCGAGGACCGCGGACTCGGCATGAGCGCCGAACGACTCGCCGAGGCGAACAGCGAGATGGGCGAGGCCGCCGCCGGCACCGACCTGCCGGAGACCGACCGCCTCGGGCTGTTCACCGTCGGGCGGCTCGCGGCCCGCCAAGGTGTACGGGTCGCACTGCGCCGCGGCCGGTACGACGGCACGGTGGCCGTGGTGATGATCCCTCAGGCCGTGCTGGTCGACGGATCGTCGGACGACGCCGAGACCGGGGAGCACGTGCTGCGGCCCCGGTCCGTGGCGGAGCCGCCCAGTGGCGACCGCGCCGACAAGGCCCCGCGCACACCTCGCACCCGCCGCGGACCCTCGCGGCCCAAGGAGGACGGGCGCACCGGGGCGGGCTTGCCCAAGCGGGTGCGGCAGGCCAGTCTCGTAGCGCAGCTCAGGGAGGACGCCGTGCACGACAGCCCGGCCGAGCCGCCGGCCGGCGGACAGGAAAGGGAACGATCTCCGGAAGAGGCTCGTTCCACGATGACGGCGTTCACGCGCGGCCTCGCCCGCGGACGGGACGCTGCGACACCGCACGGGACTGCGGAGAACGGGGGCAACGGGGGATGACCGTGAGCAACGGACTCACCTGGCTGATGGACGACCTGACGGAACGGGTGCCGCACGTCCGGCACGCGCTCGTGCTGTCCGGCGACGGTCTGGTGACCGGCGCGAGCACCAGTCTGGACCGCGCGACGGCGGAGCACCTGGCCGCTGTCTCGTCCGGGTTCCACAGTCTCGCCAAGGGAGCCGGGCGGCACTTCGAGGCAGGCGGCGTACGGCAGACGATGGTCGAGTTCGACGACGGCTTCCTCTTCGTCACGGCCGCCGGCGAGGGCAGCTGCCTTTCGGTGCTGAGCGGGGTCCAGGCGGACGTCGGCCAGATCGCCTACGAGATGACCCTCATGGTTCACCGGGTCGGTGAGCACCTCGGTGTCGCACCGCGCCGGCACGACGCGGCGGCCCCCGGGGAGTGATGCAGCATGACGCCGAGCCCGCCGGAGGACGAGGGCGCGCTCTGGTATGACGACGAGGCCGGTCCGATGGTGCGCGCCTACACCATCACCGGTGGCCGCACCCGGCCGGACTCGGACGGCGATGTCGACCTGATAGCCGTCATGATCGCTGCCAACACCGCCCGCACCTCCCCCACCACCGCTGCCGCCGTCTCCGAGGACGGCCTCGACGACGAGCACCTCACCCTGCTCGACCTGTGCCGCGACGGGCCGTTGTCGGTCGCCGACCTCGCGTCGGAGGCCGACCTCGCCCTGGGCGTGGTCCGCGTGCTCCTCGGTGACCTGCTGCGCGAGGGCCACCTGAGGGCGATCCGCCCCGTGCCCCCGGCCGAACTGCCGGACGTCGGGGTGCTGCAGGACGTCATCAACGGGCTGCGGGCCTTGTGAGGCGGTCGTCCGCGGCATGATGTCGGTGCCCGGACGTACGGTGATGCCATGACCGGGATCACGTATGTCCGGGGCGACGCCACCGCCCCGCTGGGCGGGGGCGTGAAGCTGATCGCGCACGTGTGCAACGACCTCGGCGGGTGGGGCAAGGGTTTCGTGCTCGCGGTGTCCGCCCGCTGGCCGGAGCCCGAGGCGGCCTACCGGCGCTGGCACCGCGAACGCGCGACGAACGACTTCGGGCTGGGTGCGGTCCAGTTCGTCGAGGTCGGGCCGGCGCTCTGCGTGGCCAACATGATCGGTCAGCACGGGATCCGGCGGGGCAGCAAGGGCGTGCCGGTCCGGTACGAGGCGATCGACGCGGGGCTGGCCGCCGTGGCGGACCGGGCCGCCGCCCTCGGGGCATCCGTGCACATGCCGCGCATCGGTTGCGGTCTGGCGGGCGGGAGTTGGCAGCGCGTGGAGCCGATGATCGAGGAGCGGCTGGTGCGCCGGGGGACAGCCGTGACCGTCTACGACTACGGCGGGTGACGGAGTTATCCACAGGCCCGGGCGAGGTGTCGGTCCCGTGTTCTACATTCGTGACTGTCAGTGATGGACGGTCACGGAACGACGGGGGATCGACATGGGTGTGCAGGAGCTGGTCGGCGCGGAAGCGCTCGGTGTGCTGCGGGCGCGTGAGGAACTGGGTCTGGAGGCGGACGAGTTCGATGTCGCGCTGCGGACGGGAGAGATCCGCACGACCCCCGCGGCCGGAGGGCGGCGGCGCGTGGTGCGCAAGGACGTGGAACGGCTGCGGGCCGAGGAGGGCTTCCCGGACACCCTCAGGGAGCGGCTGAGGCTGGTGGGGAGCGTCGAGGGCGGTGAACTCATCGGCATCACCCGCGACCGGTTCACCAGATTTGCCAAGGGAGGTCTCATCCGCCCCGTGCGGTGGTACGTGAACCGGTACCGGACGGTCGTCTGGCTCTATCTGGCCGTCGAGGTGCGGCAACTGGCCGTCGACCACCCGGCCTTGCTCACGGGCCGCCTTCCGGCCGCTTTGCGTGACGCGCTGGACGAGGGGGAGGACCACCGTCCCCGCGGCTGGCGGGCCCGGCGTGTGGAGGAGATGGTGCGGGATGCCGCCGACTCCTGGGGCGAGGCGGCCGCCTGGGCCGCGCTGCTGGGACCGGAAGCTGCGGCGGAGGCCGTGCCGGATCCGCACGAGCGGGCCTATCTGCGTCGCCTTCGACCGGGACTGCCGCCCGGGAACACAGGTTCGTACGCCGTGCGCGAGGTGATCGACGCCCACATCGTGGCGGACCACCCCGACGAAGTCGCCTTCGCCCAGGTCTCGCTGGCGGACGCGCTGCTGCGGGCGCGCGCCGTCCGGCCGGCGCCCGGGTCGGGGGACGAACGGCAACCAGGACCCGCCGATCTCGCGCCGCCGAAGGGGGCCGCAGCTTCCTCGAGTGCCGCCCGGTCGCCTCGACCGCCCCGACGGACCGCGGGGGGCCGCTGGCGGCGGCTCCTGGGCCTCGGGGCGGGGTGAGGTGAGGGGCTTCAGGCGGCGGGGACCGGTGGTGTCACACGCGACCTACCTGGCGGTTCTCGGCGCTCACCATCCAGGCGTGCTCTTCGAGGGTGTCGATGACGGAGTGGAGGATGTCCGCGGTGGACGGGTCCTCCGCGTCCACACCGTCGTGCAGACGCCGCATGGTCGCCGTTGCCGCGTGCAGGCGCGTTGTGATGAGGTCCACCACGTCCGCGACGCTCTGCTCCCCCTCGGGGAACTTGGGCAGGGTCGTGGTGGCCGTGACCGTGTCGGAGCGCCCGTCCGGGACGGCGTGGAGGCTCCTCATGCGCTCGGCGATCGTGTCGCTGGCCTCGCGGGCGTCGTCAACGATGTGGTCCAGCTGCTTGTGCAGGTCACGGAAGTTGTGGCCGACCAGGTTCCAGTGGGCCTGCTTGCCCTGGAGGTGCAGTTCGACCAGCTCGACGAGAATCGCCTGAAGGGCCTCGGACAGCTGCCGGGAAGCCGTGAACCCCACGGCCGCCTCGTGCTCGGAGAGACGCGCAGTCGAGGGGACAGTGTGCGACGTCATGTCTCTGCTCCTTGGGTAGAAAGGTCTTTCCCGGACATCGAGAACCGAGGGGACGCGGGGTCTCGCGATCGATGCGCCGTGAGCGGTCGCCCGACTGCTCGTGCGCTCAAGCGCCGGCGGCCTCGTGCGCCTCAGAGATGGACGGTCCGTCGTCCTCGCCGCCGTTGGACAGGCCCCGCAGGCCGTCCTGGTGACAGGCACCCCTGGGAGGAGGCGCAGCTCGACATCGCCCTCACACGACCATCATGTGCACGGCACACGGGGATACGCCATTCGAGGGAGTGGCGTATCGCCGCGGGCCGCTGCACGGGGCAGCGGGACGGCTGTCAGTCCTCGTGCTTCCGGAACAGGCCCTCCTGGACCACCGAGACGAGCAGCCTGCCCTCGCGGTCGTAGATGCGTCCACGGGCCAGCCCGCGGGCGCCGGTGGCGACCGGGGACTCCTGGTCGTAGAGGAACCACTCGTCGGTGCGGAACGGCCGGTGGAACCACATCGCGTGGTCCAGCGAGGCCATGTCGAAGCCGCGCGGCCCCCACAGCGGCTCGATCGGCACCCGAACGGCGTCCAGCAGCATCATGTCGCTGGCGTACGTGAGCGCGCAGGTGTGCACGAGCGGGTCGTCGCCGAGGGGGCCTACGGCGCGCATCCAGACCGCGCTGCGCGGCTCCGCGCCCGCGACCTCCTCCGGGGTCCAGCGCAGCCGCTCCACATAGCGGATGTCGAACGGCTGCCGGCGCGCCATGCGCTCCAACTGCTCCGGCAGGCCGCCCAGATGCTCGCGGATCTCGTCCGCGAGGCTCGGCAGGGTCTCCGGGTCCGGGACCTCCCGCATCGGCAGCTGGTGCTCGAAGCCGGGTTCCGGCAGATGGAAGGAGGCAGTCAACGTGAAGATCGTCCTGCCCTGCTGCACCGCGACCACACGGCGTGTGGTGAACGACTTCCCGTCGCGTACGCGTTCCACCTCGTACACGATGGGCACGCCCGGACGGCCCGGCCGCAGGAAGTACGCGTGCAGGGAGTGCACCGGCCGGGTCGCGTCCGTGGTGCGGCCGGCGGCGACCAGCGCCTGGCCCGCGACCTGCCCGCCGAAGACCCGCTGGATCCGCTCGTCGGGGCTCTGCCCCCGGAAGATGTTCTCCTCGATCTTCTCGAGGTTCAGCAGGTCCACCAGCCGCTCGGCGGGGTTGGTCATCGGGCGTGCCCCTTCCGTTCCTGCTCCGCTTCGGTTGCCTGCCGTGCCTCGGCGGCGAGGGCGCGGGCGTCCGCAGCCGTGCGTATCGCGGGTGCGGCGGTCACAGAGTGCCCACCGCCGTCACCTTGACCACCGCGCGTCCCTCCTCGTCGGAAGCGGTCAGGTCGATGTCGGCCGAGATGCCCCAGTCGTGGTCGCCGGCCGGGTCCGCGAAGGTCTGCCGCACCTTCCACAGGGCGTCCTCGGGGCGCTCCTCGATCTGCAGCAGCTTGGGGCCGCGGGCATCCGGCCCGGTCCCCAGGTCCTCGTACTCGTCCCAGTAGGCGTCCATGGCGTCCGCCCACGCGTCCGCGTCCCAGCCGGACTCGGCGTCGAGTTCGGCCAGCTCGGAGTAGTGCTCCAGGGCGGCCAGCTCCACCCGGCGGAACATCGCGTTGCGCACCAGCACCCGGAAGGCCCGGGCGTTGGCCGTGACCGGCTTGACCTGGTCGGCGCGCTCCTGCGCCTCCTCGGCGGTCATCTCCGCGGGGTTCGCCAGCTGCTCCCACTCGTCGAGCAGGCTGGAGTCGACCTGGCGGACCAGTTCGCCCAGCCAGGCGATGAGGTCCTGGAGGTCCTCGGACTTCAAGTCGTCGGGGACGGTGTGCTCCAGCGCCTTGTAGGCGCTCGCCAGGTAGCGCAGCACGATGCCCTCGGTCCTGGCCAGCTCGTAGTGCGACACGAACTCGCTGAAGGTCATGGCGCGTTCGTACATGTCGCGCACCACGGACTTCGGCGAGAGCGGGTGGTCGCCGACCCAGGGGTGGCTCTTGCGGTAGACGCCGTAGGCGTGGGAGAGCACCTCCTCCAGCGGCTTGTCGTAGGAGATCTCCTGCAGCCGCTCCATCCGCTCCTCGTACTCGATCCCGTCGGCCTTCATCGCGGCCACCGCAGCGCCGCGCGCCTTGTTCTCCTGGGCGGCCAGGATCTGGCGCGGGTCGTCGAGGGTCGACTCGACGACCGACACCATGTCGAGCGCGTAGGAGGGCGATTCGGGCTCCAGCAGCTCGAAGGCGGCGAGCGCGAACGTGGACAGCGGCTGGTTGAGCGCGAAGTGCTGCTGGAGGTCCACGGTGAGCCGGACGATGCGGCCCTCCTCGTCCGGCTCGTCCAGGCGCTCCACCACTCCGCCCGCGAGCAGCGAGCGGTAGATCGCGATGGCCCGCCGGATGTGGCGCAGCTGCGACCTGCGGTCCTCGTGGTTGTCCTCCAGCAGCCTGCGCATGGCCTCGAAGGCATTGCCGGGGCGGGCGATCACCGACAGCAGCATCGCGTGGGTCACCCGGAAGCGGGAGGTCAGGGGCTCGGGGTCGGAGGCGATCAGCTTCTCGAAGGTGGTATCGGACCAGCCGACAAAGCCCTCGGGCGCCTTCTTGCGGACGACCTTGCGGCGCTTCTTCGGGTCGTCCCCGGCCTTGGCCAGCGACTTCTCGTTCTCGATGACGTGCTCGGGGGCCTGGGCTACGACCAGCCCGGCGGTGTCGAAGCCGGCGCGGCCGGCCCGCCCGGCGATCTGGTGGAACTCCCGGGAGCGCAGCACCCGCACGCGGCTGCCGTCGTACTTGGTGAGCGCGGTGAACAGCACCGTGCGGATCGGCACGTTCACCCCGACACCGAGGGTGTCGGTGCCGCAGATGACCTTCAGCAGGCCCGCCTGGGCGAGCTTCTCCACCAGGCGCCGGTACTTGGGCAGCATGCCCGCGTGGTGCACGCCGATTCCGTGCCGGACGTAACGGGATAGATTGCGCCCGAACTTGGTGGTGAAGCGGAAGTTCCCGATGAGCTCGGCGATGGCGTCCTTCTCGGCCCGGGTGCACATGTTGATGCTCATGAGCGCCTGCGCCCGCTCCACGGCGGCTGCCTGCGTGAAGTGCACGATGTACACCGGAGCCTGCCGGGTCTCCAGCAGCTCCGTCAGCGTCTCGGTGAGCGGTGTCAGCCTGTACTCGTACGACAGGGGCACCGGACGGGTCGCCGAGCGCACGACCGACGTGGGCCGGCCGGTACGGCGGGTCAGGTCCTTCTCGAAGCGGCTGACGTCACCGAGGGTCGCCGACATCAGCAGGAACTGCGCCTGGGGCAGCTCCAGCAGCGGGATCTGCCACGCCCAGCCGCGGTCCGCCTCGGCATAGAAGTGGAACTCGTCCATGACGACCTGGCCGATGTCCGCGTCCTTGCCGTCGCGAAGCGCTATCGACGCCAGGACCTCCGCCGTGCAGCAGATGACGGGCGCGTCCGGGTTGACGGAGGCGTCACCGGTGAGCATGCCGACGTTCTCGGTGCCGAAGAGCTTGCAGAGGTCGAAGAACTTCTCCGAGACCAGCGCCTTGATCGGCGCGGTGTAGAAGGTGACCTCGTCACGCGCCAGGGCGGCGAAGTGCGCACCCGCCGCGACCAGGCTCTTTCCCGAGCCGGTGGGCGTCGACAGGATGACGTTCGCCCCCGAGACCACCTCGATCAGCGCCTCCTCCTGGGCGGGATAGAGCGAGATGCCCCGGCCCTCCGCCCAGGTGGCGAAAGCTTCGAAAAGGGCGTCGGGGTCGGCCTCGGCAGGGAGCTGATCGATAAGGGTCACACCCCCATCTTGCCTGCCGCGGGGTCCGGGGGATGAACCGGCGGTACGAGCGAAGATCGGCCGACGGTATGGTGTGCCGTCGATTGGACGTCAACTCCGCTTCAGGGCGGGTCGAAAGGGGCGGGACACGCCATGATGGGACCGGCACATTCTGTCTCCGGAGCGGCAGCTTGGCTGGCAGTGGGTGCGGTCGCCGCGGGGCTCAATCATCCGATGCCCTGGCCGACCCTCGTGGTCGGTGCGCTGATCTGTGCCGGTGCGGCTCTCGCTCCTGATCTGGATCACAAGGCGGCCACGATTTCCCGGGCCTTCGGCCCGATTTCCCGATGGCTGTGCGAGGTCATCGACAAGCTGTCCTTCGCCGCCTACCGAAAGACCCGCAAGCCCGGCGACCCGATACGCCAGGGCGGGCACCGCACTCTGACCCACACATGGCTCTGGGCGGTCATGATGGGCGCCGCCGCCTCCGGCCTGGCATGGGTCGGCGGCCGGTGGGCCGTGGTCTTCATCCTCTTCGTGCACGCCGTGCTGGCGGTCGAAGGGCTGTTGTGGCGGCAGGCCCGGATGTCCAGCGACATCCTGGTCTGGCTGCTCGGTGCCACCAGCGCCTGGGTGCTCGCCGACACCCTGGACAGCACGCAGAGCGGCAAGGGCTGGCTGCTGACCGAGCCCAGTCAGCAGTACCTGTGGATCGGCATCCCGATCGTGCTCGGCTCCATCGTGCACTGCCTCGGCGACGCGCTGACCGTCTCGGGCTGCCCGGTGCTGTGGCCCATCCCCATTGGGCGCCGGCGCTGGTACCCGCTGGGCACCCCCAAGCCCATGCGGTTCCGTGCGGGCAGCAAGGTCGAGATCAAGGTGCTGACCCCGATCTTCTTCGTGATCGGCGGCGTGGGTGCGGTGGGGGCGCTGGTCTTCGGCGCCTGAGCACCCCCACCGCGGCTCGGCGCGCGGCGCCGTGGCGGCCGGCTATCCGTGCCAGGACCGCCACAGCGCCGCGTAGGCGCCGTCCGCGTCCACGAGCTGGTGGTGGCTGCCCAGCTCGCTGATCCGGCCGCCCTCGACGACCGCGATCAGGTCCGCGTCGTGCGCGGTGTGCAGCCGGTGCGCGATGGCCACCACCGTGCGGCCGTCCAGGACACGGGCCAGTGACCGCTCCAGGTGCCGTGCCGCCCGCGGGTCGAGCAGCGAGGTGGCCTCGTCCAGCACCAGGGTGTGCGGGTCGGCCAGGACCAGGCGGGCGAGCGCCACCTGCTGCGCCTGGGCCGGGGTGAGCGCGGCCCCACCCGAACCCACCTCGGTGTCCAGACCCGACTCCAGCGCCCGCGCCCAGCCCTCGGCGTCCACCGCCGTCAGGGCCGCCCACAGCTCGGTGTCGTCCGCCCCGGCGCGGGCGAGCAGCAGATTGTCGCGCAGCGTCCCGACGAAGACGTGGTGCTCCTGGTTGACCAGGGCCACGTGCTCGCGGACCCGCTCCGCGGGCATCCGTGCCAACTGGGCGCCGCCGAGGGTGATCTCACCCGTACGGGGCGCGTAGATCCCCGCCAGCAGCCGGCCCAGGGTCGACTTCCCGGCGCCGGAGGGCCCGACGAGGGCGACCCGGGTGCCGGGGCGCACCCGCAGCGTGACGCCGTGCAGCACGTCGCTGCCGGCGCGGTAGCCGAAGCGCACCTCGTCGGCGTGGACGTCGCGGCCGTCCGGCGTCACCTCGGTGTCGCCGGCGCCCGGCTCGATCTCCCGTACGCCCACCAGACGGGCCAGGGAGACCTGGGCCACCTGGAGTTCGTCGTACCAGCGCAGGATGAGATTGATCGGGTCGACCAGCATCTGCGCGTACAGCGCGCCGGTGGTGAGTTCGCCGACCGAGACCCAGCCGTGCAGGACCAGCGTCCCCCCGATGAGCAGCACCGCCGCCAGGATCAGGGTGTACGTCGCGTTGATCACCGGGAAGAGCACGCTGCGCAGCCACATCGTGTAGCGCTCCCAGGCCACCCACTGCCGGATGCGCAGGCGGGAGAGCTCCTCGCGCCGTTCCTCCAGCCGGTGGGCCTCGATGGTGCGCCCGGCGTCCACCGACTCGGCGAGGACGGCCGAGACGGCCGCGTAGCCGGCCGCCTCGGAGCGGTAGCCGGCCGGTGCCCGGCGGAAGTACCAGCGGCAGCCCAGCAGAAGGACCGGCAGCGCCACGAGCACGGCGAGTGCCAGCGGGGGCGAGGTGACGGTCAGGGCGCCGAGCAGCAGTCCGCCCCAGACCACGGCGATCGCCAGCTGGGGCACGGCCTCGCGCATCGCGTTGGCCAGCCGGTCGATGTCCGTGGTGATCCGGGACAGCAGGTCGCCGGTGCCCGCCCGTTCGAGGACGCCCGGCGGCAGCGCGACCGACCGTACGAGGAAGTCCTCGCGGAGGTCGGCGAGCATCCGTTCGCCCAGGACGGCCCCGCGCAGCCGCACCTCGCGCACGAAGAACGTCTGCACGGCGAGGGCGGCGGCGAAGAACGCCATCGTGCGCCCGAGGTGCAGGTTCCTGTCGCCCGCCGACAGGCGCTCGACCAGGTGTCCCAGCAGGTAGGGGCCGACCATCGAGGCGAGGACGGCCACCGCGTTCAGCGCGATGAGGGCGACGAAGGCGCGCCGGTGGCGGCCGACGAGTTCCCTGACGTAACCGCGCACCGTGGTGGGCGACCCCACCGGCAGGGTGCTGGCCTGCTGCGGCGCGGCCGGGTCGTAGTCCGGCGGTGGCACGCCGATCATGCGGGTTCCTCGGCTTTCCGTAGTGACTCGAAGGGGTGGAGTTCGGTTTCGGTCTCCCGGGTGACCACGGCGCGGTAGCCGGGGTCGGTGAGGAGCAGTTCGCGGTGCGTCCCCGCGCCCCGCACCGAGCCCTCCTCGACGAAGACGACCCGGTCCGCCAGGTCCAGCAGCAGAGGGCTGGAGGTGAGGACCACCGTGGTCCGCTCGACGCGCAGCGCCCGCAGGCCGTGCGCGATCCTGGCCTCGGTGTGCGTGTCGACAGCGCTGGTCGGTTCGTCGAGCACCAGCACCTCCGGGTCGACCATCAGCGAGCGGGCCAGCGCCAGGCGCTGCCGCTGCCCTCCGGAGAGCGACCGTCCCCGCTCGGTGATCCGGGTGCGCATCGGGTCACCCGACGCGTCCACGGAGGCCTGGGCCAGCGCCTCCAGCACGTCGTCGCACTGTGCCGCGGCCAGGGCGTCCGCAGGCGCGACGGCGCCCGACCGCGGCACGTCCAGCAACTCGGCCAGCGTCCCCGACAGCAGCACGGGGTCCTTGTCCTGCACGAGCACCAGGGCCCGTGCGGCGGCCAGCGGGAGCCCGTCCAGCGCCGTGTCGCCCAGCAGTACCGAGGGGTCCTCCTCGGTACGTTCCGGGCTGTGGCCGCCGAGCCGGTCGGCCAGCGCACCCGCCGCGTCCGGATCGCCGCACACGACGGCGGTCAGCTTTCCGGCGGGCGCCAGCAGGCCTGTGGCGGGGTCGTACAGGTCTCCCGGCGCCGTCGGCGCCTTCGAGACATTCGGCGCCTTCGACGGCGAGTCGGCGGAGGCGCCCGTGTCCGGCCGCCCCACCGTGTCCCGCCGCAGTGACAGGACCCGCGCCGCGCGCTTGGCGGAGGGCTTGGAGAAGGAGTACGCCATCGCGATCTCCTCGAAGCCCCGCAGCGGGAAGAGCAGGAAGACCACGGCGCCGTAGACGGTGACCAGTTCGCCGACCGAGATCCGGCCGTCCAGCGCGAGGCGCGCTCCGTACCAGGTCACCGCCAGCAGCAGCAGTCCGGGCAGCGCCACCTGGAGCGCGCTGATCAGGGACCACATCCGGGCGCTGCGCACGGCGGCCTGCCGGACCTCCTGGGACGCGTGCCGGTAGCGGGTGAGGAACTGCTCCTCGCCGCCGATGCCGCGCAGCACCCGCAGTCCGGCCACCGTGTCCGAGGCGAGTGCGGTGGCCTTGCCGGCCTTGGTGCGCTGCTCGTCCGCCCGCCGGGTCGCGTGCGGCAGGAGCGGGAGTACCGCGAGCGCCAGGACGGGGACGCAGGCCGCCACGATCAGACCGAGTTCGGGGCGGTAGACGACGAGGGCGACCGTCACGCCGACGGTCGCCAGGAGGCTGGACGCGAAGCGGGCCAGCGCCTCCACGAACCACCCGATCTTCTCGACGTCACCGGTGCTGACGGCGACGACCTCACCGGCCGCGACCCGCCGGGTGAGCACCGAGCCCAGTTCGGCCGTCTTGCGGGCCAGCAGCTGCTGCACCCGGGCGGCGGCGGTGATCCAGTTGGTGACGGCGGTGCGGTGCAGCATGACGTCGCCCACCGCCGAGACCACTCCCAGAGCGAGGATGAGGCCGCCTGCGAGCGCGAGCCTGCCGCCCGAGCGGTCCACGGCCGCCTGGACGGCAAGGCCGACCGCCGCGGGCACGCCCGCGAACGCCGCCATGTTGAGGGTGCCCCAGAACGTGGCCGTCGCCTGGGCGCGGATCTGGCGTTTCTCGAGCCAGAGCAGAAGTCGGAAGCCGGACCGGGTGTCGGGGACACCCGGATCGGCATGGGGGAGAGAACGTAGCGACATGGCGTCCCGGCATCGGAGATGGGGGTGAGTGAGGACGTGCCAGGGTCGCTTGCCGACGGGGTGAATTCAACCGGTTTTTTCCTCGGTCCGGGGAAGGCGCCCTGTTCGTGATCCCTCACGACTGAGGGCCGCGGCAGAGGCGGGTGACACAGGTGACTGACGGGAACTCAGAGTGCGCACACACCCTCTGAGTTGTTCTTCCGGAACCGTCACGCAGGTTGTTTCTGCAAGAGGTTGAAAGTTTTTCCACGCGACGTATTGACGGTGTCCGTCCGCGGGGCCAGTCTCCTGTCCGGAGTTCCCACGGGCGGGAACTCCGCCCCCCACTCGATGGCCTGGCGCGTGGCTGTCTTCGGGGCACCTTTGTGCCCGAAAACGAAGGAGCCGCACCATGAGATCGCGTTTCGTGCGCGCGGGACTGGCGGCGCTGCTCGCCACGGCCGGCCTCGCCGTCGTGTCGCAGGAGCCGGCCCAGGCCGCACCCCCCGGGAACAAGGACGTCACCGCGACGCTCTTCGAATGGAAATTCGCCTCCGTCGCCAAGGAGTGCACCAGCACCCTCGGCCCCGCGGGCTACGGCTACGTGGAGGTCTCGCCGCCCCAGGAGCACATCCAGGGCTCGCAGTGGTGGACCTCGTACCAGCCCGTCAGCTACCGCATCGCCGGCCGGCTCGGGGACAGCACGGCCTTCAAGAACATGGTCGACACCTGCCACGCGGCGGGCGTCAAGGTGATCGCGGACGCGGTCGTCAACCACATGAGCGCGGGTTCGGGAACGGGCACCGGCGGGACGTCGTACACGAAGTACAACTACCCCGGTTACTACCAGGACCAGGACTTCCACTCCTGCCGGTCCAGCATCGTGGACTACACCAACCGCGACAATGTCCAGAACTGCGAACTCGTCGGTCTCGCGGACCTGAACACCGGCAGCGACTACGTCCGTTCCACCATCGCCGCCTACCTGAACAACCTGATCTCCCTCGGCGTCGACGGATTCCGGATCGACGCGGCCAAGCACATCGCCTCCGGCGATCTCGCCGCCGTCAAAGCGAAGCTCAGCAAGCCCTCCGTCTTCTGGGCGCAGGAGGTCATCTACGGTTCCGGCGAGGCGGTCCAGGCCGGTGAGTACACCGGGACCGGCGACGTCGACGCCTTCCAGGGCGCCTACGACCTCAAGCGGATCTTCAGCAACGAGAAACTGTCCTACCTGAGCAACTGGGGCGCCTCCTGGGGCGCCGGGTACCTGCCGAGCGGGCAGGCGCGCACCTTTGTGGACAACTGGGACACCGAGCGCAACGGCTCGACCCTCAACTACAAGGCCGGGGCGACCTACACGCTGGCCAACGTCTACATGCTCGCGTGGCCCTACGGCTCGCCCAATGTGTACTCGGGCTACGAGTTCTCCGACAACGACTCCGGCCCGCCCAATGGCGGCACCGTCAACGCCTGCTACAGCGACGGCTGGAAGTGCCAGCACGCCTGGCCGCAGATCGCGGGCATGGTCGGCTTCCGCAACGCCGTCGCTGGGACGGCCGTGACCAACTGGTGGTCCAACGGCAACAACGCCATCGCCTTCGGTCGCGGCAGCAAGGGCTTCGTGGCGATCAACCACGAGAGCGGCCAGATCAGCCAGACCTTCACCACCTCGCTGCCCGCCGGCACCTATTGCGACGTCCAGCACAGCGGCGCCACCTACACCGTCGCGTCGAACGGCACCTTCACCGCCACTGTCGGCGCCAACGACGCGGTCGCGCTGTACGCCGGAGCTCCCTGCGGCGGCGGTGGCACGGCCCCGGCGAGCGGCGCGTCCTTCTCGGTGAACGCCACCACTGTGTGGGGCCAGAACGTCTACGTGGTGGGCGGCAACGCCGCGCTCGGTAATTGGAACACCGCAGGGGCGCTGCTGCTGTCCTCGTCGGCCTACCCGGTGTGGAAGCTGGACGTCGCCATGGGCGCGGGCACGTCCTTCGAGTACAAGTACATCAAGAAGGACGCGAACGGGAACGTCACGTGGGAGTCCGGCGCCAACCGCACGGCGACCGTCCCCGCCAGTGGCAAGGTGACGCTCGGCGACACCTGGCGCGCCTGACCCCGCGTCCCAGGGGTCGCGCCGAGCGCGGCGCCACATGGCCCCGCGGGACCGGACGGCTCAGCAGTGGCCCGGCGCGGTGTCCAGGACGGCGAGCAGCGCCGTCAGGGCATCGCGCTGGGCCGCGTCCAGTGGCGCCAGCATCTCCTCTGCGGCCGCCCGCCGGGCCTGCCGCAGCCGCCGCAGCGCTCCCTCGCCCTCCGCCGTCATCTCGATGCGCACCACGCGGCGGTTGGCCGGGTCCGGCACGCGGCGCACGAAGCCCCGCTCCTCCAGGGCGTCGGTGAGCGTGGTCACCGCCCGCGGCACGACCTCCAGGCGCTGGGCGAGATCGGCCATCCGGGGCGGCTCCTCGCTGTGCGCGACGCTGCGCAGCATGCGCGACTGGGCCGGCGTGATGCCGAGCGGCTCCAGGTGACGTCGCTGGACGCGGTGCAGCCGGCGGGTCAGCCGCAGCAGTTGTTCGGCGAGGCTGCTCGACCCGTCGGCGTCCGCGGCGGAGATACGCGATTCCATGGCCCAAGATTATCAGGATGCGGTTCATTGTGAGTATAGGTAACAATGAACTACACTCGCATCGTCCTGTTGTACCGCTGTCCGGCTGAACGTGCGTGTCCTGCCGCAGTTCCATCCCCCCGCCCTCGGAGGCCCTTTGCATCCCGGTGACTCCCCGCAGTGGACCCCACCGCCCAAGAACCCCGCCCGGACCACCGACGTACGACGTGTCCTGGGCCTGTTCACTCCCTACCGCGGCCGCCTCGCCCTCGTCGGGCTGCTGGTCGGCGCCGCCTCCCTCGTCTCGGTCGCCTCGCCCTTCCTGCTGCGCGCGATCCTCGACACCGCGATCCCGCGGGGCCGCACCGGGCTGCTGAGCCTGCTGGCCCTCGGCATGATCGCCACCGCCGTCCTCAACAGCGTCTTCGGCGTCCTCCAGACGCTCATATCCACCACGGTCGGCCAGCGCGTCATGCACGACCTGCGCACCGCCGTCTACGAGCGGCTGCAGCGCATGTCGCTCGCCTTCTTCACCCGGACCCGCACCGGCGAGGTGCAGTCCCGCATCGCCAACGACATCGGCGGCATGCAGGCCACCGTCACGTCCACCGCGACCTCGCTGGTCTCCAACGCCACCAGCGTCGTCGCCGGCGTCGTCGCCATGCTCGCCCTGGACTGGCGCCTCACGCTCGTCTCCCTGGTGCTGCTCCCGGTCTTCGTGTGGATCAGCCGCCGGGTGGGCACGGAACGGAAGAAGATCACCACCCAGCGGCAGCGGCAGATGGCCGCGATGTCCGCCATCGTGACCGAGTCCCTGTCGGTCAGCGGCATCCTGCTCGGCCGCACCATGGGGCGCTCCGCGTCCCTGACCCGCTCCTTCGCCGACGAGTCCGAGCGACTGGTCGACCTCGAGGTGCGCTCCAACATGGCCGGGCGGTGGCGGATGTCCACCATCGGCATCGTGATGGCCGCCATGCCCGCCCTGATCTACTGGGCGGCCGGTGTCGTCGTCCAGGGCTCGGGCACCCTGGTGTCCATCGGCACCCTGGTCGCCTTCGTCTCGCTGCAACAGGGGCTGTTCCGGCCCACGGTGAGCCTGCTGGCGACCGGTGTGCAGGTGCAGACCTCGCTGGCACTGTTCCAGCGCATCTTCGAATACCTCGACCTGCCGGTCGACATCACCGAGCGGCCCGATCCCGTACGGATCGAACGCGCCCGCGGCGACGTGCGCTTCGAGGGCGTCGGCTTCTCCTACGACTCCGCCTCGCCCGAGCGGACCCTGGACGGCATCGACCTGGAGGTGCCGGCCGGCACGAGTCTCGCGGTCGTCGGCGCCACCGGCTCCGGCAAGAGCACGCTGAGCTACCTCGTGCCCCGCCTGTACGACGTTACCGAGGGCCGTGTCACGCTCGACGGCACCGATGTGCGGGATCTCGCCTTCGACACCCTCGCCGCGTCCGTGGGCGTCGTCTCGCAGGAGACGTACCTCTTCCACGCCTCCGTCGCGGAGAACCTGCGCTTCGCCAAGCCGGACGCCACCGACGAGGAGATCTTCGGCGCGGCGCGCGCGGCCCAGATCCACGACCACATCGCCGGCCTGCCCGACGGCTACGACACCGTCGTCGGCGAACGCGGCTACCGCTTCTCCGGCGGCGAGAAGCAGCGCCTGGCGATAGCCCGCACCATTCTGCGCGATCCACCGGTCCTCATCCTCGACGAGGCCACCAGCGCCCTGGACACCCGCACCGAGCACGCCGTCCAGGAGGCCATCGACGCCCTCTCGGCGGGCCGGACCACCATCACCATCGCGCACCGCCTGTCCACGGTCCGCGACGCCGACCAGATCGTCGTGCTGGACCACGGGCGGATCACCGAGCGCGGCACGCACGACCAACTGCTCGCCCTCGACGGCCGGTACGCGGCCCTGGTGCGCCGTGACACCGAACTCGCCCCTACGGCATGATCGTTGCGCATGGGACCACTCGACGGTGCGGACCTGCCGGGCTACCGGCAGGTCGCCGAGCACGCCTGGGCCGATGACCACGGCGATGTGATCAGCCTGCACTTCTTCGATCTGCCGCCGGACATACCGGCGCCCCTGGAGGAGCCGGACCGGCTGCGGCAGGCACTCGCCCGCGTCACGACCGACGCGGGCGGCGGCCTCATCGAGGCAGACGTCGTACGGGTCGCCGGGCTGCCGGCGCTGCGCCAGGTGCTCAAAGTGCCGCTGCCGGACCGGCCGAGAGGCCAGGCGTTCCTGGGCACGTACACCCTGCCGCGGGCAGCCTGCAGCGCCGTGGCCAAGGTGCAGGCCTTTGAAGACGGCGTCACAGGGATGCGCGAGGCCATGGTGCTCGACGAACTCGGGCCCGAACAGTACTTCCTGGATCATCCCTACGCCCCCGGGCTGCGCGGCGGGCTGCCCTTCCACCGTGCCGACGCCGAGGAGTACGACGCGCGCTTCCCCGGCCACCCGCTCACCCGGGTGCGGACGGCGCTCGCGCGGCTCGCCGGGACCCTGGGCGCCGAACCCGGCTTCGCGGAGCTCCCGCCGTTCACCGGGCCCGTGCGCCGCGGCCTCCTGGGACGGGTGAGCAAGCGCACACGCCGGGACCGGTGATCCGCCGCGCGGTGCCGGGGGCCGCCGCTAACGTGAGCCGCGGCGCCGACATCCGCAGGAGGTCCCCGATGGCAGAGCCAGGCCGCTCCGTTCGCTCCGGCCGATCCGACCTTTCCGCCACGCTGCTGGCCCGGCTGCTCGCCACCTCGGGCACCGCGCACTTCGTGGTGCCCGGGCCCTTCGACGCGATCGTCCCGAAGGTCCTGCCCGGCGACGCCCGCACCTGGACCTATGCCAGCGGTGCGGTGGAACTCGTCCTCGCCGCCGGTATCGCGCTGCCGCGCACCCGCCGTGCCGGGGCGCTGCTGGCGGCCGCCTTCTTCGCCGGGGTGTTCCCGGCGAACGTGAAGATGGCCCGCGACTGGCGCGACCGCCCCGCGCCGCTGCGCAAGGCCGCCTACGCGCGGTTGCCGCTTCAGCTGCCGCTCGTGCTGTGGGCGCTGAAGGTGAGCCGCGACGCCGACGGCTGACGGCCGTCCCGGGGCGTTGTCGGTGCCCCGTCCTACGCTCGGTGTGTGACCTCGCCGAGGAGCCTGTCCGTCGCCGTCGTCGCCGATCCCCTGGGGGCCGGCGGGCGGCTTCGGGCGCTGCGCGAGGACGGCACCCCGGCAGGCCCGCCGGAGAGCGTCCCCGATCTCGCCGCGGCCGTCGCCGACCGCGAGAGGCACCAGGCGCCCCGCTGGGTCTGGGCCGCCACGGACGAGGTCTACCCGCCTCTGCTGGAACGGCTGCCGGTCCGCCCCGCGAGGTGCCACGACCTCAAGCTCGTCGAGGCCCTGCTGCTCGGGTCGGAGGAGCGCTTCGGCCTGCCCCGCTCCCTGGGCGCCGCCTGGGCACGCCTGCACGGGCTGCCGGTGCCCGCGGACGCGCCCGAGGGCGGGGCCGACGACCAGCCGGTGCTCTTCGCCGCCGACCGCCATCACCTGCCGCCCGGCACCGATCCCCTGGACGCCGTGATCGCCGTCCACGCCGAACAGCAGCGCCGTATCGCCCTGTCGGAACACCCCGACCGGATGCGCCTGCTGTGCGCCGCCGAGTCCGCCGGCGCACTCGCCGCGGCGGAGATGTCCCATGACGGCCTGCCCTGGAGTGCCGCCGCCCACGACGAGGTGCTGATCGGGCTGCTCGGCCCGCGCCCGCCGGGGGGCACCCGGCCCAAGGTGCTCAGCGAACTGTCCACCGCCATCCAGGAGGCGCTGGGCCGCCCGGTCAACCCTGACTCTCCCGCCCAGCTGCTGCCCGCCTTCGAACGGGTGGGCGTGCACATCACCTCGACCCGCTCCCATGTCCTGCGGAAGGTGGAGCACCCCGCTGCCGGCCTTCTGCTGCGCTACAAGGAGCTCTCCCGCATCCACAGCGCCCACGGCTGGGCGTGGCGTGAACACTGGGCGCCCGCCGGGCGGTTCCGCCCCGAGTACGTCGTCGGCGGTGTCGTCTCCGGCCGCTGGGCCACCCGCGGGGGCGGTGCGCTGCAGATCCCGCGGCAGCTGCGGGCGGCCGTGGTCGCCGACCCCGGGCACCGCCTGGTCGTGGCCGACGCGGGGCAACTGGAGCCGCGGGTGCTCGCCGCCCTCTCCGGTGATCCCGGGCTTGCGGCCGCCGCGGCCGAGGGCGACCTCTACGCGGCCCTGGCCCGTACGGCCTTCGGCGGCGACCGCGCCCGGGCCAAACTCGGCCTGCTGGGCGCCATGTACGGGCAGACCACTGGCGAGGTGGGACCCCTGCTGGAGGTGCTGCGGCGCCGCTTCCCCGACGCCATGGGGCTGGTGGAGTCCGCCGCGCGAACCGGCGAGGGCGGTGGCGTGGTCCGCTCCCACCTAGGCCGTACGTCGCCGCCGCCCGCGGCCGACCGCCAGGACCTCAGCGACGCGCAGGCACGGGCCTGGGGCCGCTTCACGCGCAACTTCGTCATCCAGGCCACCGCGGCGGAGTGGGCGCTCGCGGTGCTGGCCTCGCTGCGCCGGCGCCTGGCCGCGCTCGACGGCCCCCGGCTGGTGTTCTTCCTTCACGACGAGGTCATCGTGCACACCCCCGAGGAGCTCGCCCCCGCAGCGGGGAACGCCGTCGCGGAGGCCGCGGACGAGGCCCGCCGCCTGCTGTTCGGGCCGACGCCGGTGTCCTTCCCGCTGGAGACGCACGTGGTGCGGTCCTACGCGGAGGCGAAGTGAGCCCCCGCGCAGGACCGCGGGACGGTTACTGCGTGACGAGCACGACCTCCAGGGTGCGGGGGCCGTGCACGCCCTCCACCCGGTCCAGCTCGATGTCGCTCGTCGCCGAGGGCCCGGATATCCACGTCAGCGGACGCGCCGGGTCCAGCCGCTCCAGCGCCTGCGGCACCGAGTCGACGACCTGCTCCGGCGCCCGTACCACCACCACATGGTGGTCCGGCACCAGCGTGATCCTGCGCCGCCCCTGGTCCGGCCCGGCGTCCAGCACGATGGTGCCCGTCTCGGCGATCGCCACGGCGCAGCCCGTGACGACACTGTCCACGGCATCGAGCGCATAGGCGGTCAACTCCGCCGTGTCCGTGACCTGTTCGACGTCCTTCGCCTCGGCGAGCCAGCCGCCGGGCAGCCCCGCGGGCGCCACCACGCTGCGTGCCCCGCGGGCGGCCAGCAGGGCCGCGAGCCGCAGGGGCAACTCGGCCGCGGTCGTACGGTGCACAATGGCGCGGTAGTCGGCGAGGTTCTCGGCGAGCAGATCCGCGCTCTGACCGGGATCCCGCTCACCGTGCACGCGCAGATAGCCGGGCCCGCCCGGCCCCCCGCCCGGTGCCTCGTCGCGCGGGACGTCGGCCAGGGCGCGGCGGATGCGGCCCAGGATCTGTTCACGGGTGCTCATGTGCGGTCCTCCGAGCCCTCGGTGCCCCGGGTGCGCCGCCACCAGTCGCGGAAGGACTCCGCCGGTACGGCCGGGATGTCACGTGTGTCGGTCCAGGCGCGGCCCGCACCGGGGAGCCTGCGCGGGTGCAGGCTCCGTGTGCGGGACGCCAGTCGCTGCCCGGCGCGGAGCGCCGCGGGATGGTCCAGCGCCCAGCGCGCGGCGCGCATGGCGGCGCGCTCGGCGGCGTGCCCCTTGGCGGGCTTCAGGACGACCTTGTTGCCGCCGCGCGTCACCTCGCCGCCCTGGACGACCCGCTCGCGCAGATGGACCAGCACCTCCGGGATGTCGATCGCGACCGGGCAGACCTCGTAGCAGGCCCCGCACAGGGACGAGGCGTACGGGAGGGAGGCGTCCAGCGCGGTGTCCGTGCCGCGCAGTTGCGGGGTGAGGATGGCCCCGATCGGGCCGGGATAGGCCGAACCGTAGGCATGGCCGCCGGCCCGTTCGTACACCGGGCAGGCGTTGAGGCAGGCCGAGCAGCGGATGCAGCGCAGCGCCTGGCGGCCGACCTCGTCGGCCAGGGTGTCGCTGCGGCCGTTGTCGACCAGCACCAGGTGGAAGACGCGGGGCCCGTCCTCGTCGGTCGTGCCCGTCCAGGTGCTGGTGTACGGGTTCATGCGCTCGGCCGTCGAGGACCGCGGCAGCAACTGGAGGAAGACTTCGAGGTCCTGCCAGGCCGGCAGCACCTTCTCGATGCCGACCACCGAGATCAGCGTCTCGGGCAGCGTCAGGCACATCCGGCCGTTGCCCTCGGACTCCACCACGACCAGCGTCCCGGTCTCGGCGATCATGAAGTTGGCACCCGAGATGCCCACCTTGGCGCGCAGGAACTTCTCCCTGAGGTGCAGTCGCGCCGCTTCGGCAAGTTCGGCCGGGGTGTCGGTCAGGTCCTCGGGCGCCGGGCGGCCCCAGCGCGCCATCGCGTCGTTGAAGATGTCGCGGATCTCGCTGCGGTTGCGGTGGATGGCCGGCACCAGGATGTGGCTGGGCCGGTCGTCGCCGAGCTGCACGATGAGTTCGGCCAGGTCCGTCTCGTAGGCGGCGATCCCCGCTTCGGCGAGGGCCTCGTTGAGCCCGATCTCCTGCGTGGCCATGGACTTGACCTTGACGACCTCGGTCTCGCCGGTCGCCTTGACCAGTTCCGTCACGATCCGGTTGGCCTCGTCTGCGTCGGCGGCCCAGTGCACGATGCCCCCGGCGGCGGTGACCGCCTGCTCCAGGCGCTCCAGGTAGTGGTCGAGGTGGCGCAGGACGTCGTCCTTGATGCGCTTGCCCGCCGTGCGCAGCTGCTGCCAGTCGGAGAGTTCGGCCACCGCCTTGGCGCGCTTGTCGCGGATCGTGTGCGTGGCGTGCCGCAGATTGCCGCGCAGGGTCTCGTTCTGCACGGCCTCCCCGGCGGCCACCGGGAAGGCGGGCATGCCCAGATAGGTGCCGCTCATCGGATGCCTCCGTAGGGACGGTCCTCGGTGGAGGCCAGGATCTCGGCGAGGTGGACCGGACGCACTGTGGAGCCGAGCCGCGCCAGTGTGCCGCCTATGTGCATCAGGCACGAGTTGTCGACCGTGCACACGGCCGACGCGCCGGTGCCGGTGATGTGGCGGGCCTTGTCGGCGCCCATGGCGGAGGAGACGGCGGCGTTCTTCACCGCGAAGGTGCCGCCGAAGCCGCAGCACTCCTCGGCGCCCGGCAGCTCTGCCAGCTCCAGGCCCTTCACGTGGCTCAGCAGCTCCAGGGGGCGGCGGCCCAGGCCGAGCATGCGCAGGCCGTGACAGGTCGGATGATAGGTGACCTTGTGCGGGAAGTATGCCCCCACATCGGTCACCTTGAGAACGTCGGTGAGGAATTCGGTCAGTTCGTACGTGCGCGGCACGACCGACTCGGCCAGCGCGGCGAGTTCGCCGCCGCGTCCCTCGGCGCGCGCCCGGTCGCCCATGCGCGGGTAGTTGTCCCGCACCATGGCGGCGCAGGAACCTGAGGGGGTGACGATGTGGTCGTACCCCTCGAAGGCGCTCGCGTAGCGCCTCATCAGCGGTTCCGTCTCGTGCCGGTAGCCGGTGTTGAACTGCGGCTGGCCGCAGCAGGTCTGTGCGGCGGGGAAGTCCACGGTCACCCCCAGCCGCTCCAGCAGTGTGACGACCGCCTTGCCCGTCTCCGGGTACAGCGTGTCGTTCACACAGGTCACGAAGAGCGCTACGCGCATCTGGCCTCCTCCCGGTGCATGCGGCCGCCCGCAGGCCCCTCATACTGCCGCAGCTGTCGATCGCTGTGAAGCAGAGATCGGATGTCTGCGCATGCCGGCGCAGCGCATTGACGTGCCATGCCGGAGTGTCCTAACGTCCCCGGCATCTCATTGAAACCTTTCATATCAGATTCGGGAAGGCCGGGACCGAGCATGGAGCGCGTCTGTTTTCTCTTGAAGGTCCGCGCGGACCGGCTGGACGAGTACAAGGAGCGGCACGCCTCCGTCTGGCCCGAGATGCTCGAGGCGTTGTCCGCCACCGGTTGGCACAACTACTCCCTTTTCCTCCGGGAGGACGGGCTGCTCGTGGGCTACCTCGAGACGGAGGACTTCGGGGCCGCGCAGGCGGCCATGGCGGAGACCGACGTCAACGCGCGCTGGCAGGCGGAGATGGGGGAGTTCTTCGAGGCGCTGGACGGTGCCCGGCCCGACGAGGCGATGCGCCCCCTGACGGAGGTCTTCCACCTGGCGTGACAGGGCGCAGGGGTGCGCTCCGGCACGGTGCGCCGCCGCCACCTTGGGGCGGCTTCTGGACACGGAGGAGAAGACGGCGCGTAACCCGGACGACAGGTGTATGACGACGGCGGGCGCCGATGTCGTCACCAGTGCGTAGCATGAACCCGCGGCCTGCGGCGGGTCGCGGAAGGCGGTGGGGCGGAACCCGTGACACGCATGGTGGGGATCAAGGATGTCGCCCGGCAGGCGGGCGTCTCGGTCGGCACGGTGTCGAACGTCATCAACCGGCCCGGCATGGTCTCCGAGGACACGCGCGCGCGGGTGCTGTCGGTCATCGAGCAACTCGGCTACGTCCGCAGTGAGTCCGCCCGTCAGCTGCGCGCCGGGCACAGCCGCATCATCGCCCTGCTCGTCCTGGACATGGCCAACCCCTTCTTCGTGGACGTCGCCTCCGGCGCGGAGCGCGCCGCGCGCGAGACCGGGCTCGGGGTGATGCTCTGCAACAGCGCGGAGAGCCCGGCGGAGGAGTCCGAGTACCTGGGGCTGTTCGCGGAGCAGCGGGTCCGCGGGGTGCTCGTGACGCCCGCGGACACCAGCGGCCGGAACATCGAGTCGTTCCGGCGGCACGGCATCCCCTTCGTGTTCGTGGACCGCGTCGTGCCGAGCGCGGAGGCGTGCTCGGTGTCCGTCGACGACATCGAGGGCGGCCGGCTGGCCGTCGACCACCTCATCGAGCGCGGCCACGAGCGCATCGTCTACGTGAGCGGCCCGATGCACCTGGCCCAGTGCCAGGACCGGCGCACGGGCGCGCTGGCGGCGCTCGGCGCGGCGGGGCTGCCGGCGGACGCGCTCGCCCACATCGAGGCCGACCGGCTCGACGTCGCCTCGGGGCGGGACGCGGGCGCGCGGCTGCTGGGCATGGCCAAGCGGCCCACGGCGGTCTTCTGCGCGAACGACCTGCTGGCGCTCGGGGTCCTCCAGTCGCTGTACGCGGCGGGGATCGCGGTGCCCGAGGAGATCGCGCTCGTCGGGTACGACGACATCGAGTTCGCCGCCGCGGCCGCGGTGCCGCTGACCTCCGTGCGGCAGCCCGCGTACCGGATGGGCCGGGCGGCCGCCGACCTGCTGATAGAGGAGACCGGCGACCTCGCGGAGGAGCACGAGCACCGGCGCATCGTCTTCCAGCCGGAGCTGGTCGTGCGTGGCTCCACGCTGGGCAAGGGGCGCGCGGGGCGCTGACCCGGGAGGGGTCAGCCCGCGACAGCCACCTCAGTCGTTTCGGCCGCCTCGGCGGCGCCGGCGCGCAGATAGGCCCGGATCTCGCGGACGGCGCTGCGGCCCGCACGGTTGGCGCCGATGGTGCTCGCGGAGGGGCCGTAGCCGATGAGGTGCACCCGCGGGTCGAGGGCCGCCTGGGTGAGCCCCTGGAGGCGGATGCCGCCGCCCGGCTCTCGCAGGTGCAGCGGGGCGAGGTGGTCCAGCGCCGCCCGGAAGCCGGTGGCCCACAGGATTGCGTCCGCCCGCACATGGTGTCCGTCGGCCCAGGTGACGCCGTCCGGGGTGACGCGGTCGAACATGGGCTGCCGGACGAGGATGCCGCGCTCCTGGGCGCGTTGCATCGCCTCCGTCATGGGCAGCCCGGTCACGCTGACGACGCTCTGCGGCGGCAGGCCCTGCTTGACGCGCTCCTCGACGAGCGCGACGGCCTCCCGGCCCTGGTCCTCGCCGAAGGGACCCGAGCGGAAGACCGGCGGTCGTCGGGTCACCCAGGTCGTGCCGGCCGCGCCGCCCGGCTCGCGCAGTTCCATCAGCAGCTGCACCGCGGAGGTCCCGCCGCCGACCACGATCACATGCCGGCCGGCGAACTCCTCGCGGCCGCGGTAGTTCGCGGTGTGCAGCTGGCGCCCGCGGAAGGTCTCCTGGCCCGGGTAGCGGGGGACGAAGGGCCGGTCCCAGGTGCCGGTGGCGTTGATCAGGGCGCGGGTGGACCAGGTGCCCGCGTCGGTCTCGACCAGGAGCCGGCCGTCGCCCGCGTCCCGCACCGTCGAGACGTCGACCGGGCGGTGAACGCGGAGGTCGAAGGTGCGCTCGTAGCGGTCGAAGTACTCCGCGACGACCTCGGAGGAGGGCCGCGCGGGATCGGCGCCCTCGAGCTCCATCCCGGGCAGGGAGTGCACGCCGTGCGCCCTGCCGTAGGTGAGGGTGGGCCAGCGGAACTGCCAGGCGCCGCCGGGCCCGGGGGAGTGGTCCAGGACGACGAAGTCCTCGTCCGGGAGCATGCCGGAGCGGCGCAGGAAGTACGCCCCCGACAGTCCGGCCTGACCGGCTCCGATGACGGCTGCTTCGACGTGCCTGACGCCCGTGGCGTCCGTGTGGTTCACGTTTCCACCAACTACGGCGATGCCGGGAAGCTTCCCGGTGCCTCCGGCGCCGCCTCGCGCCGCAGCCGCGCGACCCGTGCCGCCGCCTCCTCCAGCCGGGACAGGGGCAGGTCGCCGTCGGCCACGGCGCGTGCCGCGGCGGTGCGGATGGCCTCCTGGACGCCCGCGTCGCAGCCGGGGCCGAGCTGGAGCAGGTCCACTCCGGAGAGCCAGGCCAGTACGGCGGCGCCCGGCACGCCCCAGCCCTCGACGACCTCGGCGGTGTCCAGCGGCTCGCTGATCACGACGGCGCCCTGCCCGGTCTCGTCCCGGAGGAGTTCCGTCACGACGGGTCCGCCGCTGAGCGCCGCGGGGACGGCGATGGTGACGGCGCCCGCGAGCTCGAGTCCGCGGCGGAGCCACTCCGGTGGCCGCCGGGTGCGCGGGACGGGCAGCAGGCAGGCGTCGACGAGGGCGGCGACGCGGCGCGATGCGTACACGTGGTTTCCCCTTCGGCGCGCGGACGGGCAACGGGACACTATCCCGGTTCGGGGAAGTGGTCCAGACCAATAGGTTACGACCGCCTGGCGGGGAGCCGTACCGGGCCACCCTCGCGTGCGGCTCCACCAGCGCCCCGTGCGCGGCGAGTTCAGGCCGGAATACCCCTTGCCGTGAACGCCCCGGGACGGGACGGCCCCGGTGCGCCCGGCCCCCGGAACGCGTGTCCGGGCCGCCTGCGCCACCATGGACGCATGGCCGACGCTTTCACCACCCGTCTCGTCGATGTGACCACCGGCGGCACCGAGACCGTCCACGATCTGACCGCCGCCTGCGCCCACTTCCTGCGCGAGGTGGCGCGCGGCCGGGACGGCCTGCTCAACGTCTTCGTCCCGCACGCCACCGCCGGTGTCGCCGTCATCGAGACCGGTTCCGGCAGCGACGACGACCTGCTCGCCGTGCTCCACGACCTCCTGCCGGCCGACGACCGCTGGCGGCACCGCCACGGCAGCCCCGGCCACGGCCGCGACCATGTGCTGCCCGCCCTGGTCCCGCCGCACGCGACGCTCCCGGTGGTCGGCGGCTCGCTGGAACTCGGCACCTGGCAGTCCGTGGTGCTGGTCGACACGAACAAGGACAACCCCTACCGCCAGGTACGGTTGAGCTTCCTGGGCTGAACGACGTGCTCCAGGCGTTTTCTGTCGTCGGCTCAGCGGACGTGCCGTTCAGCCGTCCGTGAGCAGGCGCTCACGCTCGGCCGCCACGATTTCCCGTGCCAGTTCGGCGTCCGTGATGTCGAACGCTTCCGGTGCGCTGTCGGCGGTTTCGGAGACGCGGGCAAAATCCGCGAAGAGTTGGTTCTTACGTGCCAGCATCTCAATGATGCGCTGGTCGACACTGTCTTCGGACAGCAGACGATGTACCTGTACTGTCTCCAACTGCCCCATCCTGTGGGAACGACCGATGGCTTGCCATTCGGTCGTCGGTTTGAGCTGCGGCTCGCAGATCACTACGACCGATGCCGACTGGATGTTCAGGCCGACGCCGCCTGCCACGATCTGCGCGACCAAGACAGCGCCATGGTGGGCTTGGGAGAACTCGTCAACCATGGCTTGTCGCTTCGCGGCGGGCACAGAGCCGGTGAGGGGCCCGAATACCTTTCCCGGAAGCACCGACGCCACTTCATCGAGGACGTCACGGAAGTATGAGAAGACCAGCACCTTGCGCTCGTTGTCCTCGGCCTCCTGAACTATGTCGATGAGGCGCTGCATCTTCTCGGACTTGGCTCCTGCGCGTAGTGCGGCCTGGCGCATGGCCATGAAATTTCCTTCGATGACAGCCGCTCTGTACAGCTGTTTGTCGGCGTTGGACATCGGCATCCACTCGTCGACCTCGAAGCGCTCCGGAAGTTCGGTGAGGACGTCTTCCTGGTTGCGCCGCAAGTAAGCGGGTGCCACCTGCTTTCGAAACTGACGAGGAGCGAGCTCCGAAGCACTGATCGTCAAGTCCGGGCGTAGGTAACCGACGAGATTTCGGAATTCCTCGATTCGGTTTTCCAGTGGGGTTCCGGTCAAAAGGATCGTTCGCTCAGAACGGTTGATCAAGGCCGTTGAGCGCCGAGTTCGCTGGGCCTCCGGGTTCTTGATGTAGTGCGCCTCATCGAACACCAGGCACGCAGGCTCGGCGCGGTGGGGGATCCTGCCTTCCAGCCAACCGAGGATGTCGTAGGTGGTGACCGCGACTCCACCGTTGCGGATCCAGGATTTCAGAGCGTCCTCGCGAGCCGGCCCGTGCATGCGGTACGCATGGAGACCGGACTTGGCTTGGACTTCACGCACCCAGTTGGTCACGACTGCGGCGGGGCACACAACGAGGAAATGAGAAGATCCCTTGGCTCGCAAGTGGGCGAGTACGGCGAGCGATTCGACCGTCTTCCCCAGTCCCATCTCGTCGCCGATGATGACCTTCCGTTGCACGATCGCGAATCGGGCACCGAATGACTGGTACCCGCGCAGTGAGGCCTTCAGATGGCTGGTGTCGAGTGTGAGTCCTCTGACCGCCTCGACGATTTCGGCCGGCAGGTCGCCGTGACTCTTCTCGGCGTCGTCGGCCAGGAATCCGAGCTCCGCGAGCATCGCGTAGTAGTCGGCAGGGCGGGCGATGAAATCCTCCCATGGGTCACCGCCCGCCGCGTCGTTCCCGCCGTTGAGCATCGATCCGCGACGGGCGACGGCCGCCAGTGCGGTGCGCAACTCGGCAACGGAGCGCTGTCGAGGGATGAGGACCACATGGGATGTCCTGGAACCGAGGCCCTGGAGGAGCGGTCGAACCATGTCGGCCGCGGCGAGATCGGCTGTCGCGCTGCGGATCGAGCGCGCTGCGTCCCAAGCACGCATCGCTGTGAGGAGTTTCGTGGTGGTGTGGGATCGATTCTTGATGTCGATCCGGACCGGCATTTCGTCCAGCGTGGTCTGCCAGATGGTCCTCGCGGCGCCGACCATCCGGTTGCCCGTCGTCTCGCCGACTCCAGGGAGAGATCGAATCCGTGATTTCTGGTCGAGGACTTGCTGCACGTTGCTGATTCCGGCATCGGTCAATGCTGTGATGCGCAGTTGGCCGCTCGTTGCCTCTTTGAGTCGCTCAACGGGCATGTTGGCGACCAATTTGCGCGCCTCGTCCTGTCGGACTGCATTGCCCGCGGAATTGACTGCCGTTCGGAATTGGTCCTCGCGCTGCAAGGCCTGATCGATCGCACTGAGTGCTGTTTTGGCGACGTCAAGTTCATGCCGTTGGAGGAGTTCCGCCCGCCCGCCGAGGCGTTGGGCGAGGCCGACAGTGTCATCGAGGATTGCCGAGATCGCGGGTGCGGGGACAGTCTTCTTGTCCCACGCTGTCAGGCTTTCCAATTCCGCGACGAGTTGGGCACTCGCGGCCCACCCGTGAAGGAAGGTCAGGTACGTTGCGGCTTGTGCTGCGTCGTCTTTGCGGCTCCTGCCCGACCATATCCGGCGGGCACCGAAGAGTGCGCGGACGGCAGTCAGCGCCTCGTCGACCTCTTGGGTCAATTGCGCGATGCCCTGCTGGGCGTTGGCCGTGAGCGTCGGAAGAGCACGACGCCGGACCATGGAGGTCACCAGATCGACATCGGACGGCGAGACCTGCAGGGCGCGCCACGCGGTGGTGGCCGGGGCGTTGAGAGGCGTCACACGGTCGAGAAGCTGCCTGGTGGCATCTTCCGCCGCCGCTTCGACGCGCTCACGCTCTTCGGTGATCCCCACCGCGAGCCTGCGCCACCCGCTGACTTCCTCCGCCACACGACGAAGGTGCTTACGTTCTTCTCGCTCCATTGCCCCCGCCGACTCGTCTGGCCTCTGCGAAGATTATCGATCCCGGTTGGCGAAGTCGACGGGACCGCGGAACCGCCGGAACGTCCGGGGGCGGTTCGCAGGCTGACGCCCAGGAGGTTCTGTACGTGTTGCTCGAGGAGCTCAAGCCTGGCCTGCGGGTGGACGGACTCGTGCCGGCGGAGGTCGTCACGATCATCGCCGCGCAGTGGCACGGTGCGAACGCCCTGGAGTTGACCTTCAAGACAGCCGCAGGTGGCCTTGACCAGCGGGTTGTCTTCCGGAAGGACGAGGATAAGCTGAGCGCAGCCCGCAACGGCAGCCGGGCGTTCGACGCGAACGCACGTGACTTCAAGCTGGTCGCCGAGGCCCAGCGGATCTCACTGGCAGGGCTGTTCGACTCGATGCTTGCCGTGGCGACCAGCGATGTTCAGCCCCTCCCGCATCAGATCCGCGCCGTGTACGACGAGCTTGTGCCCCGTACGCCGCTGCGCTTCCTGCTCGCGGATGATCCGGGCGCCGGCAAAACAGTCATGGCCGGGCTCTACATCAAGGAGCTCCTGCTGCGTGACGACGTCAAGCAATGTCTGATCGTGGCTCCGGGAAGCCTGGTCGATCAGTGGCAGGACGAGCTCTTCTTCAAGTTCGGCCTCCGTTTCGACCTGCTCACGAACCAGCTCATCGACGCCCAGATCAATGTCAACGTATTTGAGTCCTATCCACTTCTGATCGCGCGCATGGACCAGCTCTCTCGTAACGAGCATCTGAAGGCGCAGCTTCAGGAGTCGGAGTGGGACCTGATCGTCGTTGACGAGGCGCACCGCATGGGCGGTCATTACTTCGGTGGCAAGGTGGAGAAGACTAAACGGTTTCAGCTCGGCGAGATGCTCGGGGAGATCACACGCCACCTGCTCCTGATGACTGCGACCCCGCACTCCGGCAAGGAGGAGGACTTCCAACTCTTCCTTACCTTGCTGGACCGTGACCGGTTCGAGGGCAAGCAGAAGAGGAATGCCGACGTCAGTGGCGTCATGCGACGCATGATCAAGGAAGACCTGCTGACGTTCGAGGGCAAGAATCTCTTCCCCGAGCGCATCGCGCAGACTGTCCCCTACCAACTGACGGCACTCGAGTACGATCTTTACGAGGATGTGACCCACTACGTCCGGGAGGGCATGAACCGCGCCGATCGCATCGGCGGCAAGCGCAAAAATACCGTGGGTTTCGCACTGACCGTCCTGCAGCGACGCCTGGCTTCGAGCCCCGAGGCGATCTACAAGAGCCTCGTGCGGCGTACCGAACGCCTGGAGCGAAAAAAGCGCGAGATACTCAACGGAACCGTTCGTGAGCACACGGCCACCGTTGATTTCGCCGGCCTGGACAATGGCGACCTCAATGCCGAGGAGATCGAGGAGATCGAGGAGGAACTGCTCGATGCCGCGACGGCGGCGCAGACGGTTGATGAGCTCAACGTCGAGCTCGTTGAACTGAGGGCGCTGGTGAAGACGGCGCAGAAAGTCCGGGAATCAGGTACAGACCGAAAGTGGACCGAGCTGTCCGCTCTCCTCCGGGACCACGCGCTGTCGACAGATCCCCATGGCTGGCCCAGGAAGTTCATCATCTTCACGGAGCACCGTGACACCCTCCAATATCTGCGAGGAAAGATCGGCTCGCTCCTGGGAAATCCCGATGCCGTCCGAGCCATTCACGGCGGTGTACGCCGGGCCGAGCGGCGGAACATCACGGAGGAGTTCACCAAGAACCGTGACGTGCAGATTTTGGTGGCCACGGACGCAGCCGGCGAGGGACTCAACCTGCACGTCGCGCACCTGATGGTCAACTATGACCTGCCCTGGAACCCCAACCGTATCGAGCAGCGCTTCGGCCGCATCCATCGCATCGGCCAGGAGGAGGTCTGCCGCCTGTGGAACCTTGTAGCTGTCAATACTCGCGAGGGTGAGGTCTTTGCGCGTCTGCTGGAGAAGCTCGACCAAATGCGCGAGACGTACGGCGGCAAGGTTTTTGACGTACTGGGAGAGGCGTTCGCCGAAACCCCGCTGCGGGAGTTGCTTCTCAACGCCATCCAGTACGGTGAGCGGCCAGATGTAAAGAACAGGATGCGCGAAGTCATCGACAGTACCGTCGGAGACGGCCTCAGAGAGCTTCTCGGCGAGCGGGCACTCGCTTCCGAGCACATCTCGGATGCCGATCTGTGCGCCTTGCTCACTGAGATGGACGAAGCCCGCGCTCGACGTCTTGAGCCGCATCACATCGAATCGACCTTCAAGGACGCATTCACCCGGCTCGGCGGCCGGATCGTCAGACGTGAACAAGGCCGCTACGAGATCGTCAACGTACCCCAGCACATTCGCTCAGCCGGTAACGGGCCGATTGCCACGAAGTACGACCGTGTCACCTTCGACCTGGGCCACGTCCAGACTGACGGCCGCGCCCGGGCCGACCTGCTCGCCCCCGGCCACCCCCTGCACGACGCTGTCATGAACGAAACCATGCGGAACTTTGGGGGTGCCCTCAACCAAGGCACCGTCCTTGTCTCGGCTGCCCTCGAAGAACCGCATCTCCTTGTCGGGGTCGTCGAAGAGGTTGCGGACGGCACCGGTGAGTCGGTGGCCCGACGGTTCGCCTATGCCTATGTCGACAGCCACGGCACAGTGCACCCTGCTGGTCCCGCGCCCTATCTCGACTGCGTTGAGGCGCCCAAGGGCGCGGCGACGGACATCGCAGGCAGAATGCCCTGGCTCGCGGACGCAGAAGACAAGGCAACGAGTTGGATCATTGCCAACCAGTTGCCCGCATACCTCGCCGAGGTCCAGCCTCGTCGCCTGGCTGAGTTGATCAAGACTCGGGAACTGGTGACCAAGCGTTTGCTTTCGGAGAGCGAGCGGCTGCTCGTCGATGCCGCAGCGGCTTCTGAGAAGGAGCGGAAGGGCGAGAGGCCCAAGGAGTCCGCCGAGAGCCTGCGTCGAAAGGCTGACGAGCTCCACGTAAGGCTCAAGAAACGTCTCGCTCTGCTCGACAAGCAGCAGCTGATGTCCACGAAGCCACCACAGATCCTGACTGCGGCGCTTGTACTCAGCGCTTCCGATCTACGCTCGTGCGGGTGACCGCCGCCTTGGTGTGGGAGGTGCGCGAAGCGCGGCCTCGGCCGGGCTGATCGTCAATAGGTCGAGGATCCGCTCCCGCGCTCTACCTGTGGCCGGGCATGTTTCACCGCCGCGCTCAGGCACGCACTCCGTCGCACTCGATCCGCAGGTGGCGCGGCCCGCGCAGCACCGGGCTGGGCCGGTACGGCGGCGGGTCCTCGGCGAGGCGCGGGTTGTCCAGGCGGCGGATCATCGCGGTGAGCGCGATCTGTGTCTCCAGACGGGCCAGTGGCGCGCCGAAGCAGCTGTGGATGCCGCTGCCGAAGCCGAAGTGCTGGTTGTCGGTGCGGGCCGGGTCGAAGTGGTCGGGGTCGGCGAAGCGGCCCGGGTCCCGGTTGCCCGCGGCGAGGACGAGGATCAGCGGCGAGCCCTTGGGCACCGTGACGCCGGCGATCTCGATGTCGGTGAGCGGTGTGCGCTGCGGCAGCATGTGCACGGGCGGCTCGAAGCGCAGCAGCTCCTCCACCGCCGAGGGCATCAACTCCGGCTCCTGCCGAAGCCGTTCCATCGCCTCCGGGTAGCGCAGCAGCGTGAGCATCCCATTGGTGATGAGGTTGACGGTGGTCTCGTGTCCCGCGATGAACAGCAGCACCATGCTGCCGATCAGCTCCATCGGCGCCATCCGCCCGTCCGGGCCGTCGTCGTGGACCAGGCCGGACATCAGGTCCTCGGTGGGGCTGTCGCGGCGTTCCTCCAGCAGCCCCGCCATGTAGACGCCCATCTCCGTGATCGCCTCTTTGCGGGCCTGTTCGTCGTCCTCGCTGAAGGTGCTGCCGCGGGTGCGCACACCGGTGGAGGACACGATGCGGTCCGCCCAGGCGCGGAACCGGTGCTCGTCCTCGCGCGGGACGCCCAGCAGGCGGCAGATGACGCTGACCGGCAGCGGGTAGGCGAAGTCCTCGACGACGTCGATGCGGCCGTGCCCTTCAAGGGAGTTGATCAGTCCGTCGGTCACCCGCGCGATCTCGTCGTGCAGACCCGCGATGCGGTCAGGGGTGTGCGGCGGCCCGAAGGGGCGCATGGCCTGCCGGCGCACCCGGTCGTGGTCCGGCGGGTCCATCCGGATGAAGGACGGGGGCTGCCCCTCGGCCTGCGCGGCCTGCGGGTCGCCGGGCAGACGGTGGCTCAGGTCGGAACTGATGCGCGGGTCGTGCAGCAGCGCCTTGATCTCGCGGTACGTGCTGACCAGGTACGCGCCGTCGTCCTGGCGTACCACGGGGGTGCGGCGCAGCTCGGCGTAGAGCGGGTACGGGTCGCCGCGGTGGGCGAAGTCGTTGATCCGCTTCAGCATCGTCTCGTTGGTCATGCGCGGGCCTCCTGGACGGTCGGGGGGACGCGGACCACGCGGCGCTCGTCGGGCAGGTGCCCCGTGACCGCGACCGTGGGGCCGTGCGAGAGCTGGGACGGGTCGGGCACGTCGGCGGCCTGCACCACGACGTCCTCCGGCCGGTCGAAGGTGCCGGGGTCGGGCGGGAAGGGCGCGGCGGCCTCGATCAGCGTGCAGTAATAGTCCAGCCAGCGGCTCTGGTTGAAGGAGACCGCGGCGGTGAGGCGGCCCCGGTAGCCGTAGACGGCCACGAAGGAACGTTTTTCCATCGACCCCTGGACGATCGCGACCTCGTCGGAGAACGACGGCACCCCGACCGACTTGATGTTCACCCCGAACTGGCTGGACCAGAACGCGGGGACGGCCAGGTGCGGGCGGCGCCTGGGCCCGCAGCTGACCATGTTGTGCGCCGCCACCTCGGCCTGCGCCACCGCGTTGCCCCAGTGCTCCAGGGCCAGCAGCTGGTACTCGTAGAGCGGGTGGGGGGTGCGCGCCACATCGCCGGCCACGAACACGTCGTCGGTCACGACCCCGTTGATGTCGAACGCCCGGCAGCCCGCGTCGCTCGCCAGCCCCCGCGGCCCGGCGCCGAGGCCCGAGTCGTGCAGCCACTCGGTGTTGCGGACCGCGCCCAGCGCCACGACCGCCACGTCGCAGTCGAGGGTGGAGCCGTCCGACAGGCGCGCCGAGCGCAGCCGGCCGTCCTCGTCGCCCACCAGCTCGGTGACGGTGATCCCGCACCGCAGGTCGACGCCGTGCTCGCGCTGCAGGTCGGCGGCGACGGCGGCGATCACCCCGCCGAGCGCGCCGACCAGGGGCGCGGGGCCGCGTTCCGCGACCGTCACCTGGAGGCCGCGTTCCCGGCACACCGAGGCGATCTCCGAGCCGGTGAATCCGGCGCCGATCACCAGTACCCGGCGCGGCCCGGCGTCCAGGCGGGCCACGAGCTGCCGGGCGTCCTCCATGGTGCGCAGCGTGAACACCCCCTCCAGGGAGGCCTGCGCGGCGTCCGGCCAGGGCCTGGCGCGGACGCCCGTCGCGATCAGTACGCGGTCGTACTCCACATGGCTGCCGTCGCGCAGCAGCACCCGCCGTGCGGCCAGGTCCAGGCCGGTGGCCGGCACCCCGAGGCGCCAGTGGGCGTCCACCTCGCGCCGGGCGGGCAGCGCGGCGTGCTCGGGGGGCATGCGGCCGAGCAGCACGGCCTTGGACATCGGCGGACGGTCGTAGGGCCGTTCGGTCTCCTCGCCGATGATGGTCAGCGACCCGGTGAAGCCCTCGTCGCGCAGCACCTCGGCGGCCCGCAGCCCGGCGAGCGAGGCGCCGACGATCACGATGCGCTCGGGCGCCGTGAGCCAGTCCCCCCGCTGGTCCGCCCGCCTTTCCGTGCGCTGGTCAGTCATCGGAGCCCACCCCCGCGGCCACTCCGGCCGGACCTTCGACGAGGATCGCCTGAACGGGGCAGGCGGACGCGGCGCGGGACACCCGGTCGTACTCCTCGTCCGAGGCGCCGGCGTCGTAGAGCAGCGCCTCCTCGCCGTGGAGCTCGAACACGCCGGGCGCGAGGAACGCACACTGCGCGTACCCCTGGCACCGGTTGAGGTCGACGACAATCTTCACCGTTCCGCCTCCTCCTGCTGCGGGCCGTGGCGGGCGGGGACGGCGACGAGCGCGGTCCCCACACCACCAATAAGGCCGGGGGGCCACGCGCGCCATTCGAGCGGTGCCGCCGAAGTCCCCCTCAGCTCCGAGCCCGGGGAACCCTCCCCGGCCGTGCGCTCAGGAGGTCAGCCAGGCGTGCACGGCGCGCGCGTCGAAGGAGTGCTGTCCGCCGCGGACCAGCAGCCCCGCCGTCGCGAAGGCGGGGTCGTCCGCCTGGGACGGCAGGTACGGGACCGCGACGCACCGCATGCCCGCGCGGTGCGCCGCCTCCGCGCCCGGCGGGGCGTCCTCGACGACGACGCAGTCGGCCGGGTCGACCCCGAGGCGCGCCGCCGCCTCCAGGAAGACGTCGGGCTCCGGCTTGCCGCGCGGGACCTCCTCCGCCGACACGACGGTGGTCAGCACCGCACCCAGCCCGGTGCCGGCCAGGACCGCGGCGATCGCCTCCCGCGAGGACCCCGAGGCGACCGCCATCGGGTGCCCCTCGGAGTGCAGGAGGTCGACGAACGCGCGCATCCCGGGGAAGACATGGGTCGCCTCGCGCGCCAGCCGCAGATAGAGCCGGTTCTTCGCGTCCAGCAGTTCCTGGACGGAGGCGCTGAGCCCGTACTCGGCGCGCAGGGTCTCCAGCGTCTCGCGGGTGCCGATGCCGATGAAGCGCGCGTGCTGCTCCCAGGTGAAGTCGTCGACGCCGTGGCCGGCCAGCAGCCGGCGGCCGGCCTCGAAGTAGTTGGGCTCGCTGTCGACCAGCGTGCCGTCCAGGTCGAAGATCACCGCGGGGAGAGTCATGCCCTCCAGCATGCCAAGCCCGCGATCAGGGCGTACGAGTGGCCGCCGCCCTGCCGACCTCCTCCACCAGGGGGAGCATGCGCTGCGGCACCCGCTCCCGCAGCGCCACTTCGGTGCGGGTCCGCACGACGCCCGGCAACTGGATCAGCCGCTGGATGACGTCCTCCAGGTGCGCGGCGTCGCGTGCCACGACACGCGTCAGCAGGTCGCCGCCCCCGGTGATGGAAAAGGCCTCGATGATCTCGGGCACGGCGGCCAGCGCCTTCCCCGTGTCGTCCAGATGCCCCTGGGTCACCTCCAGGTGCACGAAAGCGAGCATGCGGTAGCCCAGGGCCTCGGGCGACAGGTGCGGCCGGTAGTCCGTGATCACCCCGTCCCGTTCCATCCGGTCCAGCCGGGCCTGCAGCGTCCCGCGCGCGATCCCCAGGATCCGCGCGCACTCGCGCACACTGGTCCGCGGCCGTTCCAGCAGCAGCACCAGGATGCGGGCGTCCAGCTCGTCGGCGGGCACGGGCCGGCTCAGAGCAGGGCGTCGAGCGTGATCGGGAGTCGGTTGAGGCGCTTTCCGGTGGCATGGTGCACGGCGTTGGCGATCGCGGCCGCGATGCCGACCAGGCCGACCTCGCCCACACCCTTGGTGCCGGTCGGGGTGCCGCGGTCCGGCTCGCCCACGAAGACCACGTCCAGGTCAGGGATGTCGGCGTTCACGGCCACCAGGTAGTCCGCGAAGGTGCCGTTGGCGATGCGCCCGGTGCGCGGGTCGGTGACGGTGTCCTCGAACAGCGCCATGCCGATACCGCCGACCGTGCCGCCGATGATCTGGCTCCTGGCCGTCTTCGCGTTCAGGATGCGGCCGCCGTCGATCGCGGACACCACCCGTGCGACCCGGACGAGGCCGAGGTCGGCGTCGACCCGGACCTCCACGAACTTCGCGCCGTAGGCGCCGGCCGGGGACATGCCGAGTTCCTCGGCGACGGGCGGGGTACTGCCCCCGGTCGCCGTGAGCTGGGGCAGGCCGTGACGGGCGAGGATGTCGACGTAGGACTCCCCGCGGTCCGGCCGGCCGGCGGGGAAGACCCGGCCGTCTCCGCACTCCACGTCGTCGGGGTTCACGCCCTTCAGGGGCGACTCGTCGTCCTCGCGCGCGAGTTCCGCGAACGAGCGCAGCAGCCGCCGGCAGGCGTCGTGCACCGCGTTGCCGAGCGCGCCGGTCAGCCCGGACCCGCCCGCCATCATCGAGTCGGGCATGTCGGAGTCGCCGAGGTCGAACCGGACCTTCTCCAGGGGCAGTCCCAGTTCCTCGGCGGACAGCTGGGCCATCACGGTGTACGTGCCGGTGCCGATGTCCGTTGCCGCGCTGCGCACAAAGGCGCTGCCGTCGCGGTGGACGGTCGCCTCGGCCATGCACGGCGTCGCGAAGTACGGGAACATCGCGCTGGCCATGCCGTAGCCGATGAGCCAGTTCCCCTCGCGCATGGAGCGCGGCTCGGGATTCCGCTCGGACCAGCCGAAGCGGCGCGCGCCTTCCTCGTAGCACTCCAGGATCGCCTTGCCGGTCCAGGGCAGCCCGTTGCGCGGGTCGACGTCGGTGTGGTTGCGCACCCGCAGTTCCACCGGGTCCATGCCCAAGGTGTACGCCAGTTCGTCGAGGGCGCATTCCAGGGCGAAGTTGCCCTGCGCCTCGGCAGGGGCGCGCATGGACGTCGGCACGGAGACGTTCATCCTGGCCTGCCGGTCCTGGGTGATCACATTGGGGCACCGGTAGGCGAAGGCGGTTCCGTGGGTGAAGGGCTCAAAGTCGTTGTCCTCCATGCTCAAGGAGGTAAGGCTGCGGTGGTCGAGGGCGGTCAGCACGCCGTCCCGCGTGGCGCCGAGGCTGAGCCACTGCACGCCGTGGGGGCGGTGCCCGACGGAGGTGAACATCTGCGGCCGCGTCAGGACCAGTTTGACCGGGCGCTTGAGCACCCGGGCGGCCATCGCGGTGAGGACGACGTGCGGCCACGCGCGCAGCCCGGCGCCGAAGCCGCCGCCGACGTAGGGCACCAGGACCCGTACCGAGCTCTCGGGAATGCCGAAGACCATGGCGAGCGTGGTGCGCACCATGGAGGGCCACTGGCTGGTGTCGTGCACGGTGAGCGTGTCGCCCTCCCACGCGGCCAGCGTGGCGAACAGCCCGAGCGGGTTGTTGGTGTTGTCCGGGGTGGTGTACGTGGCGCGCACGGTCACCTCGGCGCTCTCCAGGGCCGCGGCGGCGTCGCCGCGCGAGGTGTCCATCCCCCAGGGGTCGGTCACGTGCTCGGCACGCGGGTCCTGGAGGTCGAGCAGCGGCTCGGCCGTCTCGTAGTCGGCGCGGACCAGGCGCGCCGCCGCGGTGGCCTGCTCCGGGGTCTCGGCCACCACGAAGGCGATGTGCTGGCCCTGGTGGATGATCCGGTCGTTGCGCAGCGGCGCGGCCGGGGAGGGGCCGAGCGCCGTCACCGGTCCCGTCCCGACCTCGGGGGCGTTCTCGTGCGTGAGCACGCTGATCACGCCGGGGGCGGTCTCGGCCGCCTCGGTGTGCATGCGGACGATCCGCCCCGCGGCGATCGTGCTCTGCACCAGGGCGCCGTAGACCTGCCCCGGGACGCTGAAGTCCATCGGGTAGGGAGCGGTGCCGGTGACCTTGCGCGGACCGTCGACCCGGTTGATGCCCGTACCGACCAGGGGCCTGCTTTCGACGGTGCTCATGCCGACACTCCTGACACTGTCTGCAGTTCGCGCACAAGGGTGCGCCGGGCGAGCGGCACCTTGAACGCCGTGCCCGGGAGGGTCCACGCGTCGCCCATCGTCGCCTGGGCCGCGTCCATGAACGCGGCCGTCGTGGCGGGCGCGCCGGTCAGCACGTGCTCGGCCTCGTAGGCCCGCCAGGGCTTCGACCCCACTCCGCCGAGCCCGACGCGGGCCTGGCGGATCGTTCCGCCGTCGAGGACGAGCAGCACCGCGGCAGAGGTGAGGGCGAACTCGTACGACATCCGGTCGCGCACCTTGAGGTAGCCCGACAAGGCGGCCGGCGGCGGCAGCGGGATCTCGACCTCGGTGATCAGTTCGGCGTGCTCCAGCACGTTCTCGCGCTCGGGGCTCTCGTCGGCGGTGAAGTAGAACTCCGTCAGCGGCACACTGCGGCGGCCCGACGGCCCCTGGATGTGCACGACGGCGTCGAGCGCCACCAGGGCGACGGCGAGGTCCGAGGCGTGCAGCGCCACGCACCGCTCGCTCACCCCGAGCACGGCGTGCATGCGTGCCGCGCCCAGGACTGCCGCGCAACCCGAGCCCGGAGAGCGCTTGTTGCACTCGAAGACACCGGGATCGCGGAAGTAGCGGCAGCGTGTGCGCTGCAGCAGGTTGCCGCCGATGGTGGCCATGTTCCGCAACTGGACCGACGCGCCGAGCAGCAGCGCCTCGCGCACCACGGGCAGTCGTTCGGCCACCGTGGCGTCGGCGGCCAGCTCCTCCATGGTGGCCAGCGCCCCCACGTGCAGGGTCTCGCCGCGGCGCTCGATGCCGTGCAGCGGGAGCCGCGTGATGTCGATCAGCCGCGGCGGCTCCAGCACCCCGTCCTTCATCAGGTCGAGCTGTGTCGTGCCGCCCGCCAGGCAGGACGCCTCCGGGTCGTCCGCCAGCATCCGCACCGCTTCCTGGGTGGCCGTGGCCCGCACGTACTCAAAGATGCGCATCGCGACCTCCCTCGGACGCCGCCTCGCGTATCGCGGCGACGATGTTCGGATAGGCGCCGCAGCGGCACAGGTTGCCGCTCATGAACTCCCGGATCTCCTCGTCGGAGCCGGCCCGGCCCTCCGCCGTCAGCGCCACGGCGGACATGATCTGCCCGGGGGTGCAGAAGCCGCACTGGAAGCCGTCGTGCTCCATGAAAGCCCGCTGCACCGGATGCGCCCCCTCGCTGCCGGACAGGCCCTCGACGGTGGTGACGGCCCGGCCCTCCGCCTGGGCGGCCAGGGTCAGGCAGGCCAGCACCCTGTGGCCGTCCAGGTGCACCGTGCACGCACCGCAGGCGCCCTGGTCGCAGCCCTTCTTCGTGCCGACCAGCCCCAACCGGTCCCGCAGGGCGTCCAGCAGCGTCACCCGGGTGTCCAGGCGCAGGGTGTACGACCGGCCGTTCACGTCGAGCGTCACGACCCGCTCGATGATCGCGGGACGGTCGTCCACGTCCCGCTCGCTCGCCACGTCCCTCATCGCGTCCTCCTCCGGACGGGCCGGATACGACTGGAGCCCCTTCCGGGGCGGATCCGGTGCGTTGGTTCGTCAGGAGCCGTGAAAGGCGGGAACCAACCGTTAGGTGTCGGTATGCCCGCCTTTGGCACCAATATACGCCGTATGGGTGGTCCGGCATGGGCCACTGGTCCGGCGCCGGGACGACGGGCGTCCCGGGCGGCTGTGCCAATGGCCCAGGACATCGGGCGCCGGTTGAGCCAGGGGCCCGGGTGATGCTTGTCTGGAGCGGACGATGGCGTTGCGGGAGGCCGGTGTCCTGGTCCCCGCAGCGCCTTCGCCATGCACGGCACGGCACAGCACGGACAGAGCAGGGGGCGGGACGGCATCCGTGGTCAGGCACATCTTCCACGCACCGGACCCGGGGCGGGCCCGGCTGCGCGCCGCCACCCGCGCCGTCCTCGGCATCGGCGCCGGCGTCGCCTCGGTCGCCGCGGTGGGGCTGCCGCTGCCCGCCGTCGTCGCGGGCGGCCTCGCGGCGCTGCTCGCGCTGTTCGTCGTGGCGGACCCGGGACCGGCCCGCCAGGCCGTGACGACCGCGCTCCTGCCGGTCGTCGGCTTCCCGGTGCTGGCACTGGCCGTCTGCCTGCACGCCGCCCCCGGCGCCCGGGACGCGGCCTTCCTGGCCGTGGTCTTCGCCGGCGTCTACGCGCGCCGCTGGGGGCCGCGCGGCCACGCCCTGGGCGTCTTCGCCTTCATGATGTTCTTCGCCGCCCAGTTCCTGCGCGCCGGTCCCGGGCTGCTGCCGCAGCTCTGCGCGGCCGTGGGGCTCGGACTGGGCTGCGCCGCCGCCGTCCGCTTCGGCGTGTGGTGCTACGAGCGCGGCACCGCCCCCGCCCCGGTGCCCGTCCTGCCGCAGGAGCGCGGGCTGCGCCGTGCGACAACCCGGCAGGCCTTCCAGGCGCTGCTCGCCGCGGCGATCGCCGTGGCGGCCGGTCAGGCGCTGTCGCAGGACCGCTGGTACTGGGCGGTCGGCACCGCCTGGTGGATCTTCGTGAACACGGCGTCGCGCGGCGAGACGCTGGTCCGCGGCTTCCGCCGGGTGCTCGGCACCGTCGCGGGCATCGCAGGAGGCCTGGCGGTCGCGCTGCCCCTGCACGGGGCGCCCGCGCCGACCGCCGCGCTGGTCGCCGTGTGCGTCTTCGGGATCTTCTGGAGCGCCCCGGTCTCGTACAGCTGGATGATGTTCTTCGTCACCGTCATGGCGGGGCTGCTCTACGGACTGTTCGGCATCCTCCGTCCGGGGCTGCTCGCGCTCCGGCTGGGGGAGACCGCCGTCGGCGCGCTGGCCGCGGCCGTGGCGGTCCTGGCGGTGCTGCCCGTGACGACGCACGCGGCCACGGACGCGTGGATCCGGCGCGCGCTGCACGCCGTGCGCGACGTCACCGGCGAGGCCGCACGGCACCTGGCGGGCGGGTCGGCCTCCGGGGATCTCGCCCGTCACGTTGCCGAACTGGACGCGCTGCTCGTGCGGGTGCGGCTGTCCGTGGCACCGCTGGTGCACCCCCTGAGCCCCCTGCGGGCCCGCAAGGCGCGCGCCCGGGCCGTCCTCGCCCTCCTGGACGAGTGCGCCCGCCAGGCCGCCGGTCTCGCCGAGGCCGCCGCCGACCCGCGGGCCTGCCACGACGAACGCCTCACCGCCGCCTGCCGGCGCGTGGAGACCGCCCTGCGGCGGCTCCTGGCACCGCCGGCGCCCGAGCCCCCGCCCCCGGCCGTCTCCGGCGCCCGCGGCGGCCACCCGCACGCCGAGCGCGCCCTCGCCCATCTCCACGGCCTCGAAGCCGCCCTGACCGGTCTGGCCGTCCCGCTGGGCACCGGGCCGCGCACCACCGTCCCGGTCTGACCCGTCAGCCGCAGCCGCATCGACACGCACTGCTGTCGAAGCGTGACGCAAAGCAATCACCGGCGGCACGGCGCATAGACACCCGGCGCGGTTTTGGGTCGTATTCACCCCTGGAAGACCGGATGGATCGTTCCTTCCGCGCAGTAGACCGGTTCCATCTCGCGTCCGACACGCGGGCCGTCACGGGACACGGCCCGCGCGGAACCGTCTTGGGGGTACGTGGCGTGCTGAGGTTTCTGCGCCGTGCAGGAGGAACGAATCAGCGGACGTCGGCGGGGGCAGGCCGCGCCCCCGCCGACGTCCAGCACATACGGATGGAGGATCCGGAACCGGTGACGAGGTGCCCGGCCGGGCACCCCGCGCCGCAGGAGGAGCCGGCGGCGGGGGAGCGGCCGGCGGACGGCCGCGACCAGGCCGGCGACGCGGACCGGGAACCCGGCATACGGGCCCTGGCGGCGGACTTCGTGCGGCAGTTCCACACGGAGTTCCCCGCCGCGGGCGACCCGGGGCGCCGACTGGCCGCGGTCCTCGCCGAGATCGAGGCGACGGGCACGTACCGGCACACGCGCGAGGAACTCGTCTTTGGAGCCCGCGTCGCCTGGCGGAACAACACCCGCTGCATCGGCCGGCTGTACTGGAACTCCCTTCAGGTGCGCGACCGCCGGCACATCACCACCGCCGAGGGCGTCGCGCTGGAGTCCGTGGCCCATCTGCGGGCCGCCACCAACGAGGGCCGGATCCGCCCGGTCATCACCGTCTTCGCCCCGGACACCCCGGAGCGGCAGGGCCCGCGGATATGGAACGAGCAGCTGATCCGCTACGCGGGCCACCGCGCGCCGGACGGCACCGTGGTCGGCGACCCGGTCAACACCGGTATCACCGAGGCGGCCGTGCGCCTCGGCTGGTCGGGCGGTGCCGGTACGCCCTTCGACGTACTGCCGCTCATCGTCCAGGGGGCGGGCGGCGGGCAGCCGCGCTGCTTCCGGTTGCCCGACGAGGCCGTGCTCGAGGTCCCGATCGTGCACCCGGAGTTCGACTGGCTCGCGGAGTGGGGCCTGCGCTGGCACGCCGTCCCGGCGATCTCCTGCATGTGCCTGGAGATCGGCGGGGTCTGCTACCCCGCCGCCCCCTTCAACGGGTGGTACATGGGCACCGAGATCGGCGCCCGCAACTTCGCCGACACCGACCGCTACGACCTCCTCCCGCGCGTCGCCGAGGCACTCGGCCTGGACACGGCCAAGGACCGGACGCTCTGGCGCGACCGCGCCCTGGTCGAGCTCAACCGGGCCGTGCTGCACTCCTTCGACCAGGTGGGCGCCACCGTCACCGACCACCACACCGAGTCCCGCCGCTTCCTCGCCCACATCGACCGCGAGGAGCGCAGGGGCCGTACCGTGCCCGCCGACTGGTCGTGGATCGTGCCGCCCATGTCGGGCTCCGCGACCGGGGTGTTCCACCGCTACTACGAGACCGGGGAGCGGACCCCGGCGTACGTGCACCATCCGCAGGCGCTCGCCCTCGCCCGCGGCGAAACGATGGTGTGACGGGGGCAGCGGGAGCGGATTCCGGCCACTGCGTTACTCTCAGCCGCCGTACGTACAACCAGTGGAAGAGGTACGGCAGTGGCCGGGCACGTTTACATCGGGTCGTTCACCTCGGCGGGCGGCAAAGGGCTGACCACCGCGGCCGTCGACCCCGACTCGGGGGCGCTGACGGCGCTGCACGCCGACGCCGCGGTGGACGACCCGTCCTTCCTCGTCCTCTCGGAGGACCGCACGCGCCTCTACGCGGTGTCGGAGCAGCAGGAGAACGGCGGCGCCGCCGCGTTCTCGCTGAGCGACCCCGCGCGCCCCGAACTCCTCGGCGCGGTCGTGCCGGTGGGAGGCGGCTCCCCGACCCACCTGTGCCTGCACCAGGGACACCTGCTGACCGCCAACTACGGCACCGGCACCATCAGCGTGCTGCCCGTCGACGGCGAGGGGAAGCCGGGCGCCACCCGGCACGTGATGGAGCACGAGGGCGACGGCCCCGACCCGGACCGGCAGACCGGCCCGCACGCCCACATGGTGCTGCCGGACCCGGCGGGCCGCTGGGTGCTCACCGTGGACCTCGGCACCGACTCGGTGCGTGTGTGCGAACTCGACGCCGCCACCGGCGAGCTGGAGATCGAGCGGGAGATGGGCCTGCGGTCCGGCAGCGGCCCGCGCCACCTGACGTTCCACCCGCGCGGCGACCGCGCGTACATCATGAACGAGCTGGCCTCGGTCGTCACCGTCTGCCACTGGGACGCCGAAGTGGGACGGCTGAAGCCGGTCGCCGAGGTGTCCGTGCTGCCCGAGGGCGCCACGGGCCCCAACTACCCGTCCGAGCTGGTCGTCTCGCCCGACGGGCGGTTCGCCTGGGTCGCCAACCGGGGCCACAACAGCATCGCCGTGCTCTCCGTCGACGCCGACGGCGACACGCTCGAACTGCTGGAGACCGTGGACTGCGGCGGCGACTGGCCCCGCCACCTGACCCTCGACCCGTCGGGCACCAGGCTGTACGCCGCCAACGAGCGCTCCGGCGACGTCAGCTGGTTCGACGTGGACCCCGCGACCGGCACGCCCGAGCTCGCCGGCTCGCTGACCGTTCCGGCCGCCTCCTGCGTCGTGTTCGGCTGACGTCCGGGCCCACCGCACCACGAACAACGGCGTGGTGGGGGGGGCCCCGGGGGGGGGGGGGGGGGGGCCCCCCCCCCCCCCCGGGGGGGGGGGGGGGGGGCCCCCCCCGGGGGGGGCCCCCCCCCCCCGGGGGGGGGGGGGGGGGGGCAAACGATCGTGGGGACGGGGAATGCGCTGTGGCGCGACCTGGCGTCACCACGGGAG